>JAZQFU010000070.1:0-8742 GCA_045539675.1 Clostridia bacterium
AAAACCAGAATAATAACCGCTGAAATTCCGCCCAGGATATTAAATAAGATTTTTTCTTTTTTTCCGCTTATTATATGACAGCTTAAAGCCATAAGCCCTTTTATAATAAAGGTTGCGGGAATATAAACCAAAAACCCCGAAAAAGCATCCGCCATGGCAGAGCCTATTCCCGCCGCAAGAAATCCGTATAAAGGCGGCAGAACCCAACCTGAAAGCATAACGAATGCATCCCCAAGGTTAAGATAACCTTTAAAAGGAGTGGGAATCTTGATTATCATGGTTGCAACGCAACAAAGTGCCGCAAGCAATGCAGAAAGTACCATTTTCTTCAGTTTGTTATTCATAAGCCTCATTCCGTTCTTTTTAAATTTTACTCATTATACTACTCACCATACTAAATTTCAATACCTTAATTAAAATTTAACATAATTTTAACATTTATTGTTAATTAGCATAAATTCTAACTTAACTTTCTTATGATACGTCAATTGCACACTTTTCCTTTTTATGATAAAATAATATAAAATGAAACCTTGAAGCCTGCTTTACAGTATTATATATGAGGAGTGATTTATAATGAAAAGGTTAATATGCTTTATTATATTTATTCTTGCTCTTACGGGATGTACGGAAAATCCTGTATCCACAGGTTACCACGAAGACCCGAACCGTTTTGGTGAAACTCTTGAAAAAAGAGAAATAAGAATGTTTAATATTGACGGAACGCTTTATTATGACAGCGGAATAAAATCGGATGCAATCGCCAGATGCGGAACCCTTGACGGCGAATTCACAAAGAGAATCAGCGGCGGAAAGGTTCCCAAAAACCACGGCGAATGCAACTTTAAGGGTGCGGACGGATGGCAGAGCGCAACCTCAATTACCAAGGAGGTTCTCATAGACGGTGAATGGATTATATTTAAAAGGTTTGATCCCATAATAAGCCGCATCCCCCTTGATGCTTACGAATACTGCTACTACATAAAGGGACATATGAATAACGCGACAAATGACGGTGAGCTTGTTGTTATTTCCGCAAGAAAGGAGATAACCTATTCGGAGGTTTACGAGCCCATGCTTTCCTCCCATTCAGAGGCAGGAGCGCATATCGGCCCCGTAGCTTACTGTCACTTCGACTCTCAGGACTCTATGGGCATAAGCATTTCAGTTGATGACGTTACCCCATCGGGACTTACCCTTAAAATTGAGCAGTTCGGAATAAAACCTCAGGGCGAGCTTCATACAGACAGCCGGTTCTTTATAGAAAAAAACAACGAGGGTGAATGGACGCCTGTAGAAAAGCTTACCGGCGAAGAGCCTGCCTGGGATGATATTGCATATATAATTAAGCTTAACGATATAACCGAAATCAGTGTTAACTGGGAAATGATTTACGGAAAGCTTGCTCCCGGATATTACCGTCTCGTAAAAGAGATTACCGATTTTAAGGAACCGGGAAATTCCGAACTCAAAAGCTATGACGTTCATTTTACCGTAGAATAACCTTATGAGGAGGTTTGTATATGAATTTCAGAAAAAGCAGAAACTTAATGTGGATTGGCTTCCTGTTGGGAATTCTTATTATTGCATTCGGAAGCGGTCTTGAAAATGAAAAGACTGCTCTCGGTTTTGCGATTGCCGGCTGGATTATATTTATGGCGGCTGCGGTTCAGTCATTCATTTTTTACTGTTGCCCCCATTGCGGATATTCGCTTACCAATGTTCGAGGTGCCATTCCCGAGCATTGCCCCAAGTGCGGAAAAAATATATCTGAGGAGGTATAATATATGAGAAAATATATTGGGTATATTCCGGCAATTATATTTACAGTTATCTTTTTAGTATCGAGGCTTACCGTCTCAGGCTTTGCTTCAGCTCCGCATATATTGTGGCTAGCCTGCTTCTTCCTTTCCGCAATTCTTATGCATAAAGGAATTATATGGGGCGGAATCCCCGGACTATTTCCTGCAATACATATGATTGTTATGGGAATATCGCAGCCTGAAAAAGCTTTAAATATCGAAATTATTATCGGGATTGCCCTCATACTTTTTTATATTTCCTTCGGCTTGTATCTTTGGAAGGGCAGGAATACGGAAGAGCCCGAAATTCCGGCAAAAGAAATTATCGGCGTATTTTTAAAAATTATACTTTCTGCAATTGCAGGATTTCTGAGTATATATGCCGCATTCATTATCGGTCTTGTGCTTTTTTCAGAAGGAATAAATTCTGTTATTGCAACTCTTGGGATGCTTGTTGCTCCTTCCCTGCTCTTCCCCCTCATATGGCTTAAAAAAAGAAAGAAATTTATAATTGTATGGATTATATCTGCCTTTGTATATGCGGCATTACTGGGAGTGAACTACGGAATCATATTGCACGACAGAAGCATTACCGTAAACACCTCTCCCAATATAAACATTCACGAATATCTGCCCTTTGAGAAAAACTCAAAAATTGTGAAATATGAAAGCAAAACCTTAAAGCTTACGGATAAACTTCCGAAGATTGACGGTGCCGCTGCACTCTTCCCCGTTTATTCGGCATTTGTAAATTCAGTATATCCCGAAGGCACGGAAATACACAGCGAAGCTTTCCAGTATAATAATACTCCAATGGGATATCAGAAGCTTGCAAGAAAAGAAACAGATATATTCATCGGAGTTTATCCGTCTGATGAGCAAAAGGCTTATGCAGAGGAATGCAACACAACTTTCCAATATACTCCCATAGGAACAGAGGCCTGTGTTTTCTTTGTTCATAAGGATAATCCCATCGAAAATCTTACTGCGGATCAGATAAGAAAAATATATTCCGGGGAAATAACAAACTGGAGTGAGGTTGGCGGAAGAGACGAAGAAATCGCCGCATTTCAGAGAAATCAGGGAAGCGGCAGCCAGAGTATGCTTGAACGCTTTATGGGTGATACCCCGATTATGGAAGCACCAAAGGAAATGGTAAACGATCTTATGGCGGGTATCATTGAAAAGGTTTCGGATTACAGAAGCAAGCCAGGCTCAATAGGCTTTTCCTTCCGTTATTACGTTGAAGGAATAATAAAAAATCCCGATATCAAAATGATTTCAATTGACGGCATTGCCCCCACGGCAGAAAACATCAGAAACGGAAAATACTCTGTTGTTACCCCGATTTATGCTGTAACCTATAAGGAGCAGACAAACGAAAACGTTAAAAAGCTCCTTTCGTGGATTCTTTCCGACGAAGGTCAGTATATCATTGAAGAAACCGGATATGTTGGAATAGGAAAGGAGACTCCATGAACGAAGAAAAACGAAAAAAGCTTTATTCTGTAACGGGAATTATTGCTTCAGCTCTGATTTTTATACTTTATCTTTATGCTCTGTTTCTTCCGGGAATATGGCATGGCGATGCGTTTCTTTATCTTAAAAAGGACGGAAGCTTCGAAGGCTCCGATATGTATGCAGAGTATAAAATGACTGTTTCACGAAAAGAATATGAAGCAGATATAACCTTCAGCGTAAATGATAAAACCAAGCTTTATAACGTAAGATTTACCGATACCAGACCCGTTTCTGAGGTGGAAATTTCTGAAGAGGGAAAGTCTGTTTTTAAAGGAGAAGTGCACATTTCCGGAGAGGGTTTTATTCTTCTTGACGAAGAACTACGTATGGCGGACGGAATTACAGTCCGAACCGACAGCTATGTTCCTTGTGAGGAGGAGCTTTTCCCGGGATACACAAAGCTTTACCGCATTGCGGTTTCGGATAAAACCGAAACAAGGGGAAGCACTTATATGCTGATTCTTGTCTTTATGTTTTCTCTGATGCTTTTTCTGGATATTAAATTCCCCAAACTTTTCTGGTTATTGCAGCACGGAATTCACGTAGACGGCGGAGAGCCCAGCGACTGGTATATTTCGGGTCAGAAATTCGGAAGAATATTAATGGGTGCAGGAATTATAATCTGCATGGTTCTCTCATTCACAATGGTATAACAAAAATTATACAGGAGGAAGCTTAATGAAAAAAGCCATTTCATTTATTCTCGCAATAATTATTCTTACTCTTCCGGGTTGCAGAGAAAACAAATACAAATATCTTCCCGAAGCCAAAAACGATAAAACCTATGTTACTATCGGAGGAGAAAAGGAAAAAGCATATCAGAATAAAGCCGGATTTCACCGAGGTGAAGGCTATACCGTAACGGTTCCCATCGAAGACTTCAGTTACGAAAAGGATTATGATGACGGGATACTTGAAGAAAAATGGGAACATAAAAAGCTTGATGACGTTGAGCTTAAGATAACAACCTATAAAAACACAGACGAGCTTACTGCGAGAAGTAAATTTTTAAAAGATAACGGGGATTATATATTTGAAGACCTTACAGGTTATTCTCTTTGCGGAATAGAGGCTGACGGCGATACCCTTTGGTTCAACCTTTATACCTCGGATGAAACTGTATATATAATCTCATGGGAATACAAAAAGAATACAAGCGAAGAAACAAAAAAAGAGCTTGCTGATGCGGCTCAGACATTCAGATTAACTGTTGAGGAGGAAAACAAATGAAAAGAGTATTATCGGTCATATTATCGGTCATATTATCGGTTATAATGATTATTTCGGCCACAGGCACGGTATTTGCCGCCGAAGCTGAAAAAAGCGTATTAAAGGTTGGAATAAGCACCGACTTTCCGCCCTTTGAATATTATGAAAACGGTGAGCTTACCGGGTTTGACGTTGACCTTATAAAACATCTTGCAGCCTTTTCCGGATATGAAATTGAATTCAGGGAAAAGCCTTTTGATGCACTTTTTCCTGCAGTTCTCTCGGGAGAGGTAGACTGCATAATTTCTGCACTTACAATAACGGAAGAACGCAGAAAAAACACTCCCTTCACAGATCCGTACATAACAAACGGAGAGGACTTCTACGGAATCCCCGTTCCTGATACCAAGCTTCTGGAAAAGCTTAATACGGCTTTGAAAATTGCCAAGGCAGACGGAACTGTTGACACTCTTATTTCAAAATACAAGCTTGACAGCGAGGGCGGATATTCGACTGCGTGGACAAACACAGAAAATCACGGTTCATCCCCCAGCGAATGGGCAAGAGAAAGCGTTGACAAGGCTTATGCACTCGGAATTCCCGAAAAAGGGAGATATCAGTTCACTGCTCCCGTTACCCGTGAAGAATTCTGTGAAATGATTTTCAATCTGGCAGTCAGGGTAAAGCCGGATTTTGAATCCTTTATTCCCGACAGCTTTACCGATACAAAAAACGAAAAGATTTTAAGACTTAACAGTATGGGAATCATAAGCGGAAAAACGGCAACAGAATTTGCCCCGGAAGACACTCTTACCCGTGAAGAAGCCGCAACGGTTATTATACGTATGATTAATAAGCTGATTCCCATGGCGGCAACGGAAATGTGGTTTGAGTATGACGATATAAACGATATTTCCGAGTGGGCTTCTGACTCTGTTCAGACCATAAGCAATCTGGGCTTTATGAAGGGTGTTGCAAACAACCGATTTGCTCCGAAGGAAAGCTTCACGGCTGAGCAGGCACTTACAACACTTGTGAGAATTTACGAGAATGCAGAAGCTTCAGGTCTGATTAACAACAGCTCTGATATAGGAATTATCGGCGGTGCAGACGGGCCAACGTCAATCATCGTCGGAGATACTGTAACCAATCTTGAAAAAGAGGATTATAAAAAATTCCGTGAAGAGATTACCGGGCAATCTTTTAAGCTTAATAAATTCTATATTGAAGAAGCAAAGAAGCTTATTTCGGAATCCGGAAAGCTTGCGGCAGATAAAAACTTTATCGGTATGTACACACCTGACAGCGAGGTTACCGAAAGGCTCTCCGCACTTGGCACTCTTGATTTTGAAAATCCCGGGGAAATATTTATGATTTCTGCTGACCGTGAAAAAATAGTTGAAAATATTGAAGCTCTGGCAAAGGCAGAAAACGTCGACCTTTCAGAATTCGGAGAAAACGGCTTTGAGCATATATGGAGAAGACTTAACTTCTCTGCCCTTGCAAGTATGATAAATGCTTCATACGGCGTTAAGGAGCTTGCGGCTCTTACCATTCTCACAAACAGCAGAGGCTATATAATGCCGAAGGATTTCAAAAATGATTTTGCCCTTTTTATGGAATATGAGGGTGAGTATTCTGCAATGGTTTCTTTTTCTGAATACGGTGACGGAGTTATAAGTGCAACAATGAACTTTGTTAAAAACGGAGAAAAGGATAACGTATTCAGAAGGTTATATGAAATTTACACTACTCTGGGTGAAGGAAGCATAAAGGTTTACGCGGTTAAATAAAAAGGAGACATCATATGAAGAAAATTATATCTTTATTGCTGGTATTATGCATATTCTCTTTAAATACCATGGCGGCAATTTCTACAAAAGAGGAAATTGCCGAAACCAAAAAGAGAATCACGGAAACTAAGAATAATACCGACATATCGCAAAAAACAAATGAAATTTTCGTTAATGCTATAAAACCCAACGAATGTAAATATATTCTGCAGCAGGCTCTTTATGACTTTGAATACGAGGTTATTAAAAAGTTCAATCTGACCGATTCTTACCTCGTTTCATTTAATTCCGTTGAAGAAGCCGACCGTGCTGTAGACAGACTTAACGGAAGAGACGATATAAAATACGCAGAGCCCAACTACCGTATTTCACTTGCTGCTCCTGTTCCCGTTAAGGAATCCGGTTTTGCAAAACAAGAAAGCTTTGTAACTATTAAAATTCCATTCCCCGATAACATAAGAGACAACGATAAATGGAGAACCCTTGCAAGATTCAAAGATTCAGGTCAGGGAATTACTCTTTCAATGTTTTATAATGAATATGTCTATGCTACCATTCCCTACGAAAGCAAAGACAGAGAAATAGAAGCATTTGTTCCCGATGCAATCAAGTTTACCGATAATGAGGATTCCAAATACGAATTTCACGTTATTGAAAGCTTATCACGAACGGGAGTAATAATAGGAAATGAAAAAGGCGAAGCGAAGCCCTTTGATAATGTAACCCGTGCGGAAGCAACCGCAATGATAACGAGATTTCTGGGACTTCACGGAATAAATGATTACGAGCTTTCCTTTGAAGACGTTAAGAGAAATGACTGGTATTGGGGTTATGTTGCCTCTGCTCACAAAGCAGGAATAATAACGGGCGATTCGGATAAAGCCTTCTCCCCTGCCCGTAATATCACCCGTGAGGAAGCTACTGCAATGATAACACGTGCCCTAACCTTTGCAGGACTTAAGTGCACTCCGAGAAATATTGAAAACTTTGCGGACAAGGATAAAGTATCTGACTGGGCAAAAGAGGCATACGAGCTTATCGGCTCAGCTTATGCCTCCGATTATGACGATTCAGATCCGGAAAATCCCGTAAGAATTCTTGCACCGCAGAAGGCGGCTTCAAGATACGATATAGCGTATATGCTTGATAATGCGGCAAAGCAGGGTCAGCTTTACGCAAGCGACCTTGCCTGTCAATACGGCTTTGATAAGAAAATGCCCGTTATTGACGGCTCAACCTCAACCTATCCCTTTACTCAATCGGTTTATACAACTCTCTTTGCAAACGGCTCAACTCATAAGAATTTCCCCGTTTCACACAGTAAAAGCCATGCTTCCTATGAGAGACTTATAAACGGTGAGGTTGATATGCTTTTTGCATCCTCTCATCCAACAGAGGATCTGGTTAACCTTGCCGCAGAAAAAAATGTTGAGCTTGAATTCATCCCCATCGCCTACGATGCAATGATTTTCTTCACCAATGCGGAAAATCCTGCAACGGGACTTACGAAGCAGCAGATTTCAGATATTTACGTTAATGATGCTTATGAAACATGGGAAGACTTAAGCGGAAACAAAGCCCTTTTATATCCTTATTGCCGAAATAACGACAGCGGAAGCCACGCTCAGATGGAAAAGCATTTCTTAAAGGGAAATGAAATCAATGAAAAAATAAGAAAAGAAACCACTTCGGTTACAATGTCTAACGTGCTTACCGACGTTATGGGTTCAAAAACAGATAACCCCGAAGGCTACGGTCTGGGATACAGTATTTTCTATTATTTTAAGAATATGGATTTATTCTATAATACTTCGACTGAGCTTAAGCTTCTTTCGGTAGACGGCGTAATGCCCACGGATGAAACTATTGCAGACGGCAGTTATCCCCTTTCCAACAATGCTTTTATTGTGCTTAAGAAGGATACTCCGGAGGATTCACCTGCCCGCAGGATGGTTGAATTTATGCTTTCTCCTGCAGGTCAGGAATGTGTTGCAATGGCAGGCTACGGAAAGCTGAGTAATTAACCCTCATTGAAAAGGAGTTGTAAAAGACTTGAATTCTTTACAACTCCTTTGATTTTTCTCTATATGTTAATTTTTTCAAGCAGCTTTTTCCTTTCCTTCCAATCAGGCATAAAGGCTTCAAGACGGGCATAAAACTTTTTCGAATGATTCGCTTCAAGAAAATGAGTAAACTCATGAACCACCACATAGTAAATGGCTTCAACGGTCGCTTCGGAAAGTGCGGTATTGAAGGTGAGGATTCCTTTTGTAGGTCTGCATATTCCCCACTTGGAGGTCATTTTCCGAAACTTAAGCTCCGGAAAAGCTATTCCGTATTTTTCAAATTCAGGATATACTTTCCTGCATATTCCGGTTACCTTATTAATACAAAGCTCTCTTTTTTTATTTTCAATT
>JAZQFU010000071.1:0-10004 GCA_045539675.1 Clostridia bacterium
AGCGGAAAAAATCGGAATACCCGAAGAAAACCTTGAATATTACGGAAAATATAAAGCTAAAATTGAGCCTTCATTTATAGAAGGAAAGAAGAGCGGTAAGGACGGTAAGCTTATTCTTGTTACTGCCGTTAATCCTACTCCCGCAGGAGAAGGAAAAACCACTACCACCATCGGTCTTGGTCAGGCATTTGCAAAGATTAACAAATCTGCGGTAATTGCTCTCCGTGAGCCTTCCTTAGGTCCCGTTTTCGGAATCAAGGGCGGTGCGGCAGGAGGCGGATATTCCCAGGTTGTTCCCATGGAGGATATCAATCTTCATTTCACGGGAGATTTCCATGCAATCGGTGCTGCAAATAACCTTATCTGTGCGGCACTTGATAATCACCTTCATCAGGGAAATGCTCTTAATATCAATCCCAAAAGAGTTATCATAAGACGTGCGGTTGATATGAATGACCGTGCATTGAGAGATATAGTAATAGGTCTTGGCGGTGAAGCAGACGGATTCGTAAGAAGAGACAGCTTCAATATAACCGTTGCCAGCGAAATAATGGCAATTCTTTGCCTTTCTGAGGATATATTCGATCTTAAGGATAAAATCAGCAAGATGGTTATTGCATACAATACGGCAAACGAGCCCGTAACCGTGGCTGATTTAAATGTTCAGGGTGCGGCGGCTGCACTTCTTAAGGATGCAATAAAGCCGAACGTGGTGCAGACTCTTGAAAACACTCCCTGCCTTATGCACGGAGGACCCTTCGCAAATATTGCGCACGGCTGCAACAGTATTATTGCCACAAAGCTTGCACTTAAGCTTGCGGATTATACCATAACCGAAGCAGGCTTCGGAGCAGACCTCGGTGCAGAGAAATTCTTCGATATTGCCTGCCGTAAGGGTAACCTTAAGCCCGACTGTGTTGTGCTTGTTGCAACCATCAGAGCTCTTAAGTATAACGGCGGAATAAAGAAGGAAGACCTTGGCGCAGAAAATATTGATGCCCTTGAAAAAGGTATGGTAAATCTTAAAAGACATATTGAAAATCTTAAAAAGTTCGGACTTCCCGTTGTGGTTGCCGCAAATATATTCGGTACGGATACGGAAAAGGAATTTGAAACACTTAAGGCATATTGCGAAAATAACGGTGCTCAGTGCGTAAAATGTACCTCCTTTGCTGAAGGCGGAGACGGAGCCGTTGAGCTTGCAAATGCGGTGGTTGAGGCCTGCGATAAGCCTTCCGAGTTCAAGGTTCTTTATGATGAGAATGCTCCCGTTAAGGAAAAGGTTGAAACTATTGCGAAGGAGCTTTACAGAGCAGAATCGGTGGTTTATTCCGCAGCGGCTGAAAAGGCAATAGAAGCAATCGAAAAGAACGGATACGGAAATCTTCCCGTATGCGTTGCGAAAACTCAGTATTCCTTCTCAGACGATCCCAAAAAGCTGGGTGCTCCCGAAGGATTCCAGATGACGGTTGCAGATGTAAGATTAAGTGCAGGTGCAGGATTTGTTGTGGTGCTTACCGGAAAAATTATGACTATGCCCGGACTTCCCAAAAAGCCTGCATATGAAAATGTTGATATTGATGAGAACGGTAATATAACAGGATTATTCTAAACGGTGAGGGGATGTAAAATGATTTTACGTCCCCTTTTTATAAGTTATAATGAACGGAGCAATAAAATAATGGCATGGTATGATGAAGCAATATTTTATCACATATATCCTCTCGGAATGACCGGCGCACCGAAGGAAAATAAATACGGAGAGCCGGAACACAGATTAAATAAACTTCTTCCCTTTATCCCTGAGCTTAAAAAATCGGGCTTTAATGCAATTTATATCGGGCCTCTCTTTGAATCTGTGGGGCACGGATATGAAACGACAGATTATAAAAAGCTTGATTCAAGGCTGGGTACAAATGAAGATTTGAGCACATTTGTTTCAGAGTGTCATAAAAATGGTATAAGAGTGGTTCTGGACGGTGTATTCAATCATACGGGAAGAGATTTCTTTGCCTTCCGGGATATAAGGGAAAAAAGAGAAGCATCAGCTTATAAAGACTGGTATTGCAATGTTAACTTTTATGGAAACAACAGCTTTAACGACGGCTTTTCATATGAAAACTGGGGAGGTTATGACCTTCTTGCAAAACTGAATCAGCATAACCCCGGAGTAAGGGAATATATATCGGATGTTATCCGTTTCTGGGTAAGAGAATTCGATATAGACGGAATCCGTCTTGATGCGGCGGATGTGCTTGATTTTGACTATATGAAAATGCTTCGCCGGGTGGCTGATGAGGTAAAGCCTGATTTCTGGCTTATGGGTGAGGTTATTCACGGAGACTACATCCGCTGGGTAAATGGCGAAACTCTGCATTCGGTAACCAACTATCATCTTCATAAGGCGCTTTATTCAGGGCATAATGACCGTAATTATTTTGAGATTGCCCATACGGTAAAAAGACTTTATGAAATGGGCGGAAATAAGCCCGACGGTCTTAAGCTTTATAATTTTTGCGATAATCATGATGTGGAAAGAATATATACAAAGCTCAATAATAAAGCTCACTTTGTTCCTGTCCACATATTGCTTTATACTCTCCCCGGAATTCCTTCTGTATATTACGGCTCGGAATTCGGAATTGAAGGAAAAAAGGAAAGAGGCTCCGATGATTCCTTAAGACCTTATATTTCCTATGAAGACTATAAGGAGAAAATAAAGAATAGTGATTTTTCACGGCTCATAGAAAGGCTGGGAAAAATCCGCAGCAGCTCAAAGGCACTTTCCTTCGGTGAATATAAAGAGCTTCTTCTTACCAACTGTCAGTATGCTTTTTCGAGAAGCTTTGAAGGTAAAACCGTTATTGTAACAGTAAATAACGGAGAAAGTAATTTCCGGATGAGGCTTCCTTCAGGAAATTCTGCTGAATATATCGGCGGAATTTCAGGAGAAAGGGTAACGGCTCAGGAGGGGTATATTTCAGTTGACGTAAAAGCCTGCTCGGGAGAAATATGGATTCCGGCAGGGGAAGAAATAAGAAAAGCTGAACCTGTTTTAATAAAAACCGAAATAAAGCAGTCCGGAAAAAGAGAAAATAAGACGGTGAAGGAAGAAAAACAAAAGGAGCTTAAGGTTGAAAAAACTCCTGAAGTAAAAGAGGAAAAGCCGGTCCTGAACCTTAATAAGCCCTATGAGGAAATGACGGTTGAGGAGCTTCAGGAAGCAATTCTTGAAAGATTAGGCAAAAACGGGCCCGTAACCGAACAGATGAAAAAAGATGTAAGAGAAAATATATGGCAGAATTCACTTATAAACTGGATTAAAAGCTTTAACTGATAAACAAGAACCTCACGAAAACTATCGAACTTTTCAGAGAAGCTTGTTGTGTTATCTCAATAAAAACGGCTTTCTTACCAAATGGCAGGAAAGCCGTTTTTTTGTATCAGAAGTTATCTTTCGCTTGCAAGGAAAAAGAGTGCTATGGTTCCGGGACCGGAATGAGCACCGATAACAGGGCCGATATGGTTGACTATAACCTCTTTGACTCCTGCTTTTTCTTTAACCATTTCAGCCAGCTGAGCAGCCTCTTCAATACAATCTCCGTGGCTTATGAAAACAGTCTGCTCCGAAGGATTAAGAGCCGTTGTGCAGAGCTTGTCGCATAATGCTTTAATGGCACTCTGTCTTCCTCTGACCTTGGAAACATTCTTTAAAAATCCCTCGTCATCAACGTGAAGCACGGGCTTAACGTGAAGCATGGTTCCGATAACCGCAACTGTGGGACTGATTCTTCCGCCTCTTTTGAGAAAGTGAAGATCGTCAACGGTAAACCAATGAGCAACCTTTCCTGCATTTTCTTCAGCGAAGCTGCATACCTTCTCAATATCTGCGCCTTCTTCCTTCATTTTAGCGCAAAGGTAAACAAGAAGTCCCTGACCCAGAGAAGCACATTTGCTGTCTACCGCAAGGAATTTTCTTTCGGGATATTTTTCTGCCAGCTCTCCGGCTGCAAGTCTTCCGGCATTGTATGTATTGCTTAAGGCAGAGGAAAAGCCGATATATAAAATATCGCTTCCTTCTGCAAGATAGGGCTCTGCAAAGCTCTTGAAGGTATCCACGTTTACTGCGGCGGTTTTTATTACCGTTCCGCCGCGAAGCTTTTCATAAACCTCAACGGGGGCAGGGCCTCCGCCGAGATAATCAATATATTCTTCTCCGTCTGCAAGATAGGTGAGGGGAAGAACCTTGATATCAAGACTGTTTACCAGCTCGTGGGAAAGATCGCACGCCGAGTCTGTTAAAAGAACAAATTTACTCATATTTTACTCCTCTGTCATATAAAGTATTCCGAAGGTATTCGGACCGCAATGGCAGGATATGGTGCAGCTTGCCTTTGTAATAAATATATTTTCAAATTCTGCACATTCCGTCACAGCATTTTTAATAAGCTCGATGTATTTTTCGTCTCCCTCGGAATAGGTTATGAATATTTTATCCGTACGGAGAGAGGTTTCTGAAAGAAGCTTATCCTTAACGTATTTCGGAAGAACCGAAGTAAGCTCGCCGCGGTATTTCTTTCCTACCTCCATTGAGCCGTCTTTATTATTAACCTCAATACAGGGCTTCAGCTTAAGAAGATTCGCCCCAAGCTTAACAACGGAAGAACACCGTCCGCCGGCATGCATATATTCAAGGGTATCAAGAATAAAGCTTGAATGAACCTTGGTTTTCATTTCTTCAAGTCTTAATGCAATTTCCTTTGCGCCAAGACCTTCTTCAATCATTTTTCCGGCTTCAATAACCAGATGACCTATTCCCGTGGAAAGGTTGCAGGAATCCACAACGTAAACTCCTTCGCATTCCATTGCCGCAAGACGGCTGTTATTATACGAAGCGGAAAGCGCGCCGCCAAGATTAATATGAATAACTTCGCCCTCCTTTGTGAGCTTCTTAAAGTATTCTTCATAATCCGCTGCGTTGATTGCCGAAGTTTTGGGAAGCAGCTTCTTCTCTTCATATGCTTTGAAAATTTCATCAGGGGTAATATCTACGTTATCCAGATATTCTTTACCGTCGAGATTAATGTGATAAGGCATATAGTTCACATTATAACGTGCCTTGAGCTCTGCACTTAAGTCGCAGGTGCTGTCTGTGCTTAATATAACCTTTTTATCCAAAATAATCCTCCTCTTGAACCAAGATATTATCATATCTTGTGTTATATATTACATTAAAATTTTATCCGTGTCAAGTGTCAATTTGTATTCAGTATACCACAAAGCGGTAAAAAAGTAAATGTTTAATCGGTTCTTTTTTTTATGCTGCCGTAATAATTTGATTTAGAGGTGATTGTTATTTTAACAAAAATATGGCTTTTTATGGCAGGCTCTTCCATTGTATATTCATTTTTTTCGGGAAGGGCGGAGGAGCTTATGACAGCGGCTCTCGAAACGGGCGGAGAGTGTATCAGCCTTATGCTTACTCTCCTCGGGACTATGGGCTTTTTTAACGGAATGATTAAAATCGCCGATTCATCGGGAATAACGGCTGCCTTCTCAAAAATTCTCGCTCCCTTCCTGAAAATGCTTTTTCCGGAAATACCGAAGGGTCATAAATCAATTGAAAGAATGAGTATGAATATTACCGCAAATATGCTGGGACTCGGAAATGCGGCAACTCCTCTCGGGATAAGTGCTATGAAAGCACTCGGAGAAATAAACCCCAAAAGAGGAAGTGCATCACGTGCAATGTGCTTTTTCACGGTTATAAATACTGCTTCCGTTCAGCTTATTCCCACTACCGTTATAGCCTTTCGTTTGAATTACGGCTCGGAGAATCCCTACGTTATTATTCTTCCCATTTTAATAAGCAGTATGACAGGTCTTATTGCAGGGCTTCTGTCTGCGTGGCTTTGTGAAAAAAGGAGTATAAAAAATGCTTTACGTTGAATGGATTTCAAAAATGCTTCTTCCCCTTGCTGTTTTTTCGGTTATTCTTGCGGCAATAAGAAAAAAAACCGATGCTTACGGAGCCTTCACGGGCGGAGTAAAAGAAAGTCTTGAAATTATCTGCGATATTTTTCCGAATGTATTTGCTCTTATGATTGCAACGGGCATGTTTCGTGCTTCGGGACTTTCAGAGCTTTTTGTTTCTCTTTTAAAGCCTCTGCTTAAGCCTTTGGGAATTCCTTCGGAAATTGTGCCTGCCGCCATCTTGAGACCTCTTTCCGGGAGCGGAAGCCTTGCACTTCTTTCCGATATATTAAAAAGCCATAATCCCGATTCGCTTATCGGAATTATGGCTTGTGTGATTATAGGTTCAACCGAAACCACCTTTTATACGGTGGCGGTATATATGGGAGCGGCAGAAATACGGGATTCCCGTTATGCCGTTAAATCTGCTCTTGTGGCGGATTTTGTGAGCATAGCTACCGGAATACTTATCTGCCGGCTGATGTTTTAGAAAATTCCGAGGAATGCCTTGCCAAAGGAAGCAAAAATACCGAAAAATCCTATTCTTTCAATATCTTCAGCTGCTACAAGCTCAGCGGTGCAGATAACCTTTCCGTCATCAACAAAGGAAACCTTTCCTAAAGGGTCTCCTTTTTTTATGGGGGCGGTTACCTTTTCATAAAGCTCAACCTTCTTTTCGGGAGCTTTGCTTTTTGCGGAGGTAACGGCTGTGAGTCCGTTTTTTAAAACAGCGGCAACCTCTTTCTTCTTTCCTCTTTTAACCTTTACCTTACCTTCCACGGAGCCTTCATCAAGCACACCGTTTATTTTAAAATTTTCATAGCCGTAATCAAGCATTGCGGCGCATTCCGAGAAGCGTGCATCCGTATCGGGAACTCCGAGAACTACGGCGCAAAGCCCCATTCCGTCACGTTCGGCAGTTGCGGAAAGACAGTTTAATGCTCCTGTTGTGTATCCTGTTTTAAGACCGGTGATTCCCTTATAGGTTTTTATAAGCTTATTGGTGTTTGCCAGATTGAATTCACCGCTTCTTAAAGTATCCATCCATATTAAGGTGAAATCCTTTATATCCTTATGCTTCATAAGTTCTGCACTCATTATTGCAACCTCACGTGCGGTTGAATAATGATTTTCGGGATCGTCATTAAGTCCGTTCGCATGCATGAAATGGGTATCCTTAAGACCCATTTTAACTGCACGGTCATTCATCATTTTAACAAAGTTTTCATATGTACCGCCGATATGCTCAGCGAGGGCAACTGCGGCATCGTTTCCCGAAACTACCATAACAGCCTTTATTATATCTCTTACCGTCATCTGTTCGCCTGCTTCAAGATAAATCTGCGAGCCGCCCATGGAAGCCGCATATTCGCTGGCGGTTATCATATCTTCGTATTTCAGTTCGCCTCTTTCAATTGCTTCCATTGCAAGTAGAACGGTCATAACCTTGGTTACGCTGGCAATGGAAACTCTGTCGTCGGCATTTTTTTCATAAAGCACCTTTCCGGAAGACATTTCCGTAAGAACTGCATTGTTTGCCGTCAGCTCAAAGGCGGATATATTGATTGCGGAAAAACAAAGAAGTACGGCAAGTATAAGGGAAAGCTTTTTCATATTATCTCCTTTCGGGTATGACAACTATTTTTTTGCTCTGGGATGAGCACTTTTATACACGTCTGCAATTCTTGACTTTTCAAGGTGCAGATAAACCTGAGTGGTGGAAATATCCGAATGTCCGAGTATCTCCTGAACGGATTTTAAATCCGCTCCGTTGGCAATAAGATGAGCGGCAAAGGAATGTCTCAGCATATTCGGGGTAATATCCTTTTTAATGCCCGCTCTTTTTGCATATTCCTTTATAAGCTTCCATAGCCCCTGACGGCTCATCTGCCCGCCTGAGCTGTTTATGAAAAGAAGCTTGGTATCTTTGAGAAAAGAACGGCAATCGGTGGTATATGCTCTGAGTGCATCAACCGCCTCTCCGTGCAGAGGAACGGTTCTTTTCTTCGCTCCGGAAACACAGGTGATTCTCTTCCATCTGAAGTTGATATCTGATTTCTTTAAGGTTATTATTTCGGAAGCTCTCATGCCGGTTGCATACATAACTTCAAAAATTGCCCGGTCTCTTTTGCCCTTGAAGTCTCCCCGCTGAAGCTGTGAAAACAAGGCATTGACCTCTCCGGGGGTGAGAATTTCCGGAAGCTTTCTTTCGGTCTTTTCATATTTGACTCTGAGAGCGAGGTTTTCTTCCGTTACTCCCTTTTCAAAAAGAAATTTATAAAAAGCACGCAGGGAAGCAAGACTTCTTGAAACTGCCGAAGCCTTTCTTCCGCTTTCCTTAAGAAACTGAAGATAAGAGATTATATCTTCAGTATTAAGAGCGGTAATATTCTTATGTGAATAGTAAAGGGCAAAAGAAGAAATATCTCTCGTATATCCCGAAAGGGTATTTTCCTTAAGTCCTTTTTCTCCGGAAAGATATGCTCCGAAGTCGCCAATTAAAGCCTCTGCGCTCTGAGTATCCATTTTATCACCGGAAATATTGTATATTAAAAATCATCTTATGTCAACGGATAAAACGCAAAATCCGACAATTTTCACTTTATAAGCCGGGAAATAAAGAAGCTGCCGGCATATGCCTCAAAGAGGGAGTAAATAACAGAAACTACGATTGCAATGACTCCGCATACAAGGTAGCGGAGAAGGTGATAACGGAAGCCGTTTTTATATTTCAATCTTCCCACGGCGGTTTTAATAAGCACTCCCGAAAGCTGAAGAGCTTCAGCTGAAAGGAAAAAGAGCAGCGGAAAATAAAATATACATCTTAACAGGATTGAAGCAGCGCCTGCGGGCAGACCGCCGAAGGAATAGATTTTAAGTAAAAACGAAATGGTAAAGCCCGTTATAAAGCCGGATTTTAAAATTATGAAGAATATGCCGGCCGCACCTATAACCGTAAAGCCGAAAAACCATATTGTAAGGGAGCTTTTAAGCGAGGATGAAAGAGTGCTTTCGAAAACCTCCTTTGAATCGGCAGGTGAGGTGGTGAGAATACGCCTTACGGAATCAAAGAATTCAGTCATATAATCGGTTATTTCCGAACCGTATCCGTTGGCGGTATATGCTCCGAGTATAATTCCCGAAGCAAAAATCAAAAGAATGAATATGTAGCCTTTCATATGCTCGCTGATATAATTAATTATAAGCTTTTTCATTAGCACGCCTTCCTTTCTCAGATAATTATATGATGAGAAAGCGTGAAAATTTCCAAAACAGGTAAAATTTTATTATAGTGTTGAATTAGGCATAAAATTATGTTATAATGATTAAATCCGGCTGTGTGTCTGGAACGCAAAAATCTTTATGAACAGAGGGATTGTATTATGGCAAAAAACTTGGCACCTCGCTATTCCGAATGGGTAAAATGGGATTAGCAAATAGTGTTAATCTTTAAGTTGCCTGCTTCAAGATATATCATCGAAATAAAATAATCAATATTGCGAAAGCCTTTTGCACGGCGTTTAATTTCTTGGATACGGCTGTTGATTCCTTCTGTTAGACCTGTTGTAAGCCTGCTTTTGAAATATGAAAATGTATTATTCGCCATATTTTTGTGTTGTGTTCTCCCATTAGTTCGGCTATTTTAGAAACAGGCATTTCTTTAACAAGTGTTAAAATAAACGCTTCAAATAACACAGTAAAACCGCTACGAGGTCTTGACCACGACGGCATAAACAAATGCACACCACAATTATTACATTTTACTTTAGGATTACGAAAATGGATATAACATTTATATTGAAAAAAATTAAGATGACGCCAAACTTTTTCAACGGTATCGTGAGTCGGGCATTCTTCTTTTCCGCATACAGGGCATAAAAATTTGCTGCCACGTTCGAAATCAATATAGATATGTAATTCGCTTAATTCGTTAAACTCAATATTACTAATATATAATGGTTTTTCGATACATAAAGCAGATTCAAATAATTCTGTTTGTATATTCATATTCGCACATTCTTTCGTACCTA
>JAZQFU010000072.1:0-8999 GCA_045539675.1 Clostridia bacterium
GATGCTTTGAAGTTTACGGCTCTGCAACAGCCCTGAAAAAACAGACCGAAGCGGCAGTTAATAAGAATCCCGATTCAATTCTTGCTGTATATGCAAAGGAAGGTATAACCGGCAAAACAGCCTTTGATGCATATTATAGAGGCGGATGCCCCGTTGCCGAAAAGGTTATTGATAATTATGTATCTTATCTTGCAGTAGGAATCGGCGATATTCATAATATTCTGGAGCCGGATGCGATTATTCTCGCAGGAGGAATAACAAAGTCCGGGGACGAGCTTCTTGAACCTCTTAAAAAGAAGCTGAGATTCCCGGATAACGTCAGAATTTCTACTCTGCAGAGCGAAGCAGGAATAATCGGAGCAGCGCTCCTTCATAAGAGGTGAAAATGTTGCATTCGCTGAAAGAATTGTATAAAACAGGCAAAGGACCCTCAAGCTCACATACAATAGGGCCGTACCGTGCGGCTGAGGAAGTTAAATTAAGATTTCCTGATGCTGAATTTTTTAAAGTAATCTTAAAAGGCTCTCTTTCGAAAACAGGAAGAGGTCATATGACTCATAAGGCGGTTGAAGAAGCACTTTCGCCTGTAAAATGTGAGATTGTATTTGATGATTCGGAAGAAAAGCTTCCTCATCCCAATACTCTTGATTTTGAGGCATACAAAAAAGAAAAACTGCTCGGAAGAATAAGAGTGATGAGTGTGGGCGGTGGTGCAATCCGCATTGAAGGAGAAGCAGAGTATCAGCCGGAAAACCTGTATCCGCATAGCTCATTCAGTGAAATAATGAATTATTGCATTGAAAAGAGAATAAGAATATGGGAATATGTTAAGGAATTTGACTATCCGGATATTTTTGAATATCTTGAGAATATCTGGAATAAAATGAAGGAATCTGTCCGTGAAGGACTTTATAAGGACGGAATTCTGGAAGGCGGGCTCGGTACCGAAAGAAAAGCCGGTATATTATATGGCGGTCATCATATGGATGAAAGTCCTCAGACAATGGAAAACCGTATTGTAAGTTCATATGCATTCGCCGTAAGTGAGCAGAATGCAGGCGGCGGAATTATTGTTACCGCACCAACCTGCGGTTCGGCGGGGGTTCTTCCCGCTGCACTTTTATATATGCAGGAAAAAAGAGGATATACGGATTTTGAAATTACAAAAGCACTTGCTGTTGGTGGAATAATCGGCAACGTAATAAAAACAAATGCCTCGATAAGTGGTGCAGAATGCGGATGCCAGGCGGAAATCGGAAGTGCGTGTTCAATGGCATCAGCGGCTTTGGCAGAGCTTTTCGGAATGGATTATACTCAGATTGAGTATGCGGCAGAGGTTGCAATGGAGCACCATCTCGGTCTCACCTGCGATCCCATAAAGGGTCTCGTGCAGATTCCCTGCATAGAAAGAAATGCCGTTGCGGCAATGCGTGCCATAAATGCCGTGAGCCTTGCAAACTTTCTCAGCAATACCAGAAAGATTTCCTTTGATCTGGTGGTAAAGACCATGTATGAAACGGGGAGAGATATGCACGGAAAATATCGTGAAACCGCCGAGGGCGGTCTTGCAAAATTGTATTAAAATAAAGGGGATGTAAAGTTTACATCCCTTTATTTTATTGAGAGTGAGAGCTTCTGTATTTAAGCGGTGACCAGCAGGTGTGCTCCTTAAATATTTTTGAAAAATAATAACTGTCGGAAAAGCCGCACATTTGAGCAATATTAAGCACAGAATACTGAGTTTCGATAAGAAGCTTTTTTGCTTTTTCAATTCTTAATTCATTCATATATTTTACGGGTGAGGTATTAAAAAGCCCTCTGAAAATTCTGTTGTACTGAGAAATGCTGATATCACAAATATCGGCAAGCTCACTTACGTCTATATATCTTCTGAAGTAATTTTTATCTATAAAATCCAGAGATTTTTTTATTTTATGGTAGTTTCTGCTGCCGTTGCAGTTCAGATTTTCATTCATCAGTATGAGAAAAAGCTCATACATTTTTCCCTTTAGAATAAGCTCCTTACCGTTCTCGTTACCGTGCCAGCAGTCCAGCATATTTATCATAAGAGCCTCTACTTTTTTGGGGTTTGAAAAATGATAAACATCCATAAAGCTGAAGGTTTCGTAGGGGTCTTTATCAGTTAAAAATTCAACCTCGATGTAATCAAAATTTTCACTTAATGAATGAGCTGCATATTCAGTTCCTTTGGGAAGAAATAATCCGTTATCCTGATTTAAGATAAGTTCACTGCCGTTAAGGGTCATAATGTATCTGCCTTTGATTACGTAAATGAATTTATGCATGGCAAATATCGCATTCTCTGCTGTCCACGCCCGTTCGAGCGTTTCCCTGAAAACATGATGGATAAAAGTGATAGTAATGTCACTTTTTGTTACTAATTGTGTATTTTCAGTATTTATCATATAATCACCCGAAAAAATGATAGCATGAGAAGAAGAAAATGTCAAGGGAAATGAGCGAAACATTAAGAAATAAATTGTAATATCCATTTACTTGCTGTTTCTGTATTGGTATAATAAAACTACAAAATTCATAATAAAAGTTGGGAGAAAGGTGAAAAATGAAGGGAAAAAAAGCCGGAAATGAAGCAAAATTAACAATAAATTCCTTTAGTCATCATTTTTCAGGTGAAAAATATGAGTCCTGTATTCAGGAGTGTTTTGTTAAGAATGTTGATTGCAATTATAAATACATATTAAAGTATGAAGGAACGGTTAATCAGGGAGTTCAGTTTTCTTTTATTGCTGTTATGAAAAACGGTGAGGGATTAACAATTTCCAAGAAATATATGGAATACGGCAGAGAATTCTCTCTCGCTGAAGGAACAACGTGTGTTTCTGTTGAACTTTTTTCGGAAAGCTTTTCGGCGGGAAGCATTGAACTGCGTGGTATTACTCTTGAAAAAGGAAGTAAGCTTGAAAGCCGTAAGGTTAAGCTTGCGGCGGCAGCAATTTCATATATTAACGACTTAAGAACCACGGAAAAGAATGTTAACGAGAATCTTGCTGCGATAGATAATGCCGCAAAAGAAGGTGCAGACCTTATTTTGCTTACCGAATGTTTTTACTGCCGCAATGTTTTTCCTGATTCCGAGAGGAAAATATTACCCCTTTCTCTTGAAGGAGAGGTAATAAGACTGTTCAGAGAGCGGGCAAAAAAATACAGAATGTATATAGCCTTTTCAGTATTTATAAAGGAAGAAAACGGCAATGTTTCCAATAAGGGAATTATAATCGGAAGAAATGGGGAAACCGTGGGAACTTATAAAAAAACTCATCTTACCATTCATGA
The DNA here is from genome assembly GCA_045539675.1 of Clostridia bacterium. Lineage (GTDB taxonomy): Bacteria > Bacillota > Clostridia > UMGS1840 > HGM11507 > JAZQFU01. The sequence continues at coordinate 3,316 of JAZQFU010000072.1, forward strand.
AAAGAATCTTAAGATAGAACCCGGAAGAGAAGTTAAGGTTTTTGATCTTGATTTCGGAAAAGTGGGATTTGCTATATGCTGGGATTTGTTTTTTCCTGAGTTCACCCGTGTGCTCCAGCTTAAGGATGTTGAAATTATTTTAAATCCCTCAGGGGGATATAAAAAAGAGCGTCTTATTGAACGTGCGTGTGAAACAGGCGCATATATACTTTCTTCCGGAATGCATAAAGAGAGTGATTCAAGAATAACTGCTCCCGACGGAAGCTTCCTTGCTATAGGAAGCAATGAAAAAAACTATATATGCAGTACCGTTGATTTGTCTGATGAGTTTTATGTTCCGTGGCTTTCAACCTCTACAAGCGCAACAATGGAAAACGTTTTCAGATATGAAAGAAAACCTGAGCTATACAGGGAAAGGGGATAGTAAAAATGAATATTAAAAAGTATTTCAGATATATTGCCGGTATGACGGCGCTTTCACTTGCGGCCGGTTGCAGTCTTGTATCCGCAGCATTATATGACGGATATGATGTTGATACCGAAGCGGAAAAAATTGAAATTTCCGGAAACGTCAATACCTCATACCGAAGCCAGATTAACCTTTTGCTGAGCGATTCGGAAGGTGCTAAAATTACGATGACCCAGTTTAATACGGGCAAAGACGGTAAATACAGCCTTAAGATTGATATGTCCGGATGTGATACAGGCTGGTATAACCTTAAGGTTTACTCCGGCAGCAATAAAGCTGAAGAGAGGCTTCTTTACTATACCAAAAACAGCCGTGCCGGACTTGCGGAAGAGCTGGCTTTGAAGGAAGGCTCTGTTGCAGTAAGGGAATTTATGGATATAAAGAATCCCGAATCTATACCGGCGGTTATGTTTGAAGCGACCGGAGAGGAATTTGAACTGGTATCTGAAGATGCATTTTCAAGTATTCTTTATAATTCTATAAAGGATAAGGAAACTCTTACGGCTGAAGAGGCTGTAAGCTTTGTGAAGAAAGCTGCGATTTTAGGTTGCCTCAGCGAAGGAAAGCTTTCTCCGGCTGATTACGGCGAAATGCTGGGGCTTTCGGAAATTGTTGTTGAAAGATATGAAAGCCTTACTGATGACGAAATTAAGATACTCAATGAAAAACATATGACGGGAAAAACATTACTGACCGAAAATGATGTTGCTGATGCAGTTACCGGGGGAGTCATTTTTGCTCTGCTTGAAAGGGCAACATCCTTTGAAGATATGAATGGATTTATTCTTGACTATGCTGAAATTACGGATGCGGATATAAGCGGTTATTCTTCCCTTAAGCAGTCCCAGAAGCTGGAGCTTTGTGAGGCTGTTTCTGAAGAAAGCTTTACGGAATTCACTGAAATCGGCGAGTTTATAGATAAAAAGATTAAAGATATAAAAAGAAAGGCTCAGGCATCTGCTTCCACCGGCGGCGGAGGCGGCGGTGGCGGTGGAGGTCGCGGAGCTTCTGTTGTTCCCACTCCGGTTAATACAGAAGAAGATAAGGTTGAAACTCTTGATGAAATTGCTTCTCTTAAGGTGTTTGATGATCTTGAAGGATATGAATGGGCTCTGGATGCAATTTCTGTTCTTAAAGAATCGGGAATAATAAACGGAATGACTGAAAATACTTTCTGTCCGGGCAATTACGTTAAAAGGGAAGAGCTTGTAAAAATGCTTGTGGAAATAGCTGAAAAGCAGGGAGTTATCCGTGAACAAGACGATGCCGAATTCGATGATGTGCCTGAGGATTCCTGGTACTATAAATATGTTATGAAGGCTTGCGGAAACGGCATTGCCAACGGAACAGGAAACAGAATTTTCGGATCAGGCGCTTATGTTACCAGAGAAGATGCTGCGGTATTAATATACAGAACAGCGCTTTTGTGTGATAAAAAATTTGCGGTTGCCGAGAAATGTGAGTTTTCGGATGAAAACAAAATTTCCGATTATGCAATAAACTCAGTTCAGACTCTTGCTGACGGCGGAATTATAAACGGAATCGGCAACGGTTTATTTGCACCGAAGGATTTCTGTAACCGTGCTCAGGTAAGTAAAATGATTTATCTGTGCTTTGCTAAAGACCTTAAGTGAAGATAGGAGAATGAAAATGACTAAACGAATATTAAGCATACTTCTGATATCTGCACTCGTTTTTTCTTACGGATTTTTTGCATTTGCAGAAGAAAAGAAGGAAGAAACAGCATCCGTTCTCACGGAAAATATGAAAATATTGAATTCCCTGGGCATAGCGGATTTTACCGATTCCGATGCTTCTGAAAGAATAACCCGCGGAGAGTTTGCGGCAATGGCAGGGCGTATACTCGGCTATATACCCAAAACCTCCGATTCAGCAATGATGACCGCAAGGGATTGTATGGTGGTTCTCAGTAATATAAACATTATACGGGGTTACAGCGACGGTGAATTCAGAGAAAATAATCCCATAAAATACGATGAGGCTCTTGTTATTGCGGTAACAGGTCTGGGTTACGGCCCCATAGCATTATCAAAAGGCGGTTATCCGTACGGATACCGTATTGCCGCAAGTGAGAAAAAGCTTCTTAAGAATATTCAGCTTGAGGAAGGATATCTCACCGGCTCTCAGGCGGCTGACTTATGTATGAATATGCTTACCGTTGAGTATCTTAAGTTCGACGGAATTGAAGACGGAGAGGTAAGATACGTTATGTCAGGCGGAAGATGTCTTATGGAAGATATCTTCGGTGCTTCATTTAAAAGAGGTGTTGTGGACGGCGTTGATTTAACAAGGCTGGCAGGAGATAATGATGTTGCTCCCGGTTATATATCCGTTGACGGACTGCTTATCAAAGCAGAAGATAAAAATCTTTATAATGCCCTGGGATATTACTGTGAAGTATATTATGAAGAGGATGATAACGGAGTTCCGAAGCTCCTGCATCTTGAAAAATCAGAAAAAAACAAGGAAAGAACCGTAGAAATTTCTGATGTAATTGCAATTGATGAAACATCTGTATCCTTTGAAAAAGAAGACGGATATAAGAATAAGTATTCTACGGAAAAATACAGATACATTATTTTAAACGGTGCTTCGACGGAAGAAAAGTTGAGCCTCAGTCTTATTGAAGGAAAAGAAGGTATCTTAAGACTTCTTGATAATGACGGAGACGGAGCGGCAGAGGTTGTATTTATTGAAAGCTGCGTTGACTATGTTGTAGCTGCGAAGGATGAATCCAAATCAAGAATCTATGATAAAAGAAAAAGCGGAAGCTATATTGATCTTGATACGGAAACAAATGATCCCTATGTGGAAATCTTTGATTCAAACGGAAAAGAAATGAGTTTTAGTTCAATATCCGTCGGAAACGTTGTTTCGGTTTATGAATCCTCTGATGATGCTCCGCAGAAATACATCAGAGCATACGTTTCTTCTGTTGTTGCTTCGGGAACAGTTGAAGGCTTTGAGGCAGAAGAAGGAATAATAAAAGTTTCCGGAGTTGAATACCGGCTGACCGAAAAATGCCTTGAAATGCAGGGAGCCGATATTTCGGCAGGAGACAGCATTGAGGTATATGTAAACTATTCGGGAGAAATTGCATATTTTAATAATCTCTCATCAGGTTCTACCTTCGGATATCTTGTTCATGCCAATGCAAAGTCAAGCGGTCCTGATTCAACAATGCTTTTCAAAATTTATCATAAAGATTCTGAAGGTTATTCCTTCAATACCTATGAAGCCGCAAAATACTATGAAATTGATGATGTAAGATATCAGAACGGAATAACAGAAGATGTGAAAAAAAGCCTTCGGGCACTGAATAACGGCTCAAAGCTATATTACGGAGAAGGAATAGCCTCATCTGTTGTTGCTCAGTTTATAAGCTTTGAAAAAGATGAGAACGGATTAATAAAAAGAATAGATACTGCCGCAACGGGCCCTGAAGGGATTGCAGCAGATGCGGATATGCCCGACGGTAACAATACTCTTTATATTGACAAGGTGAACAATCCGTATTATGACCGTAGTGTTGATACAGACCATGCTTTTCTGGATGTTACGGGAAAAGTGCAGCCTTTGAAAAAATCGGTTCCTATGTATCATTTCCCGTATCCTTCTGACGGTACAGAGGATTATCTTAATGAAGAAAAATACTTTGTTGATACAGTAAATGAGGCTCTGGAATCTGTAGGTGTAGCAAACGGATTAACCTTTATAGTCCGTATGAAGGATTCCTTCCAGGTAGATGCCGTTGCCGTAAAATTTGAGGAAGGTGCCGCAACGAAAATAAAAACTCATGAGCGTCTGGCGGCGGTCAATAAAGTAAGCAGTATAATTGATGACGGTGTTCTCGTATATCAGGCGGAGGTATATTCCCAGGGAAGAATTGAATATATAAAGGCAAAAACCGATTATACCTTTGAGGGCTTCACCAATGAGAAAGATTCTTCGCTTAAAAAGACTATGACACTCGGAGAATTGAAGCACGGTGACCTTATAAGATATAAAAACGGTTCGGACGGCTTTGCCGGAGATGTTATATTCTATTACCGTCCGGAATCAGATTCCTTTAACAGTAATAAAGTATCTTTCAAATATATGTATTCACAAACCTCAGTTATGCACGGTTATGTTATGAAAAGAGATTCAGACGGATACTGGGTTGCCTGTGGTGAAACTCTTGAAGAAGCTCTTGCAGTTCCTTCCGATAAATGGGTTGCGGTAGCGGATTATTCAGGTCAGTCACCTATGCTCTATGATTTTAACGGCGGAACAAAAGCGAGAATTTCTACAATCTCAATAAATGATATGGTAGCATATGAGGATGCCGCAGAAGGCTGCACAGAGATGATTATTCATATGTATAATGTATGGCCTTTCGGTGTGTATGCTATTAAAAGATAGGCGGTGGTCTGATGAAAAGAAAAATAACTTATCTTTTAATTTCTGTTGCGGTACTGTGTAGCTGCTTTTCCGTTTCCGTGTTTGCCGATGCGGAGAAGGCAGATAAAAACGATTTATCTGCATTAAGAACCATAACCTCTCCAAAGGATATATTCTGTGATGATTATACCGATGCGGCTGTCGGTTCTCTGCCGTCGGGATATTCCACGATGAATGACCACGCCGGATATGTGAAGGTTGCGGAGTATGATGTAACCTTTGATGATGGCACTGTGGTAAGAAAAAACTGTCTTGAGCTTGATGATATATACGGCGATACCATAGGTCAGTATATGTGGGCAGGTCCCGGCTTTTACAGAACCTTTAAAGGGCACGGCCCCCGAATTGCCATTGAAGCAAGAATGATGTTTGTTGAAAAAACAACCCCCCACTTTGCAAATGAGTTATATGCCATGAGTGACAATACATATGTAACGCGTTGGGTAGCAAGTAACGGAACGGGAGTTCCGACCTGGTATAGCCGTGTTGGTTTTACAGAAGAGCTTCCTGTGTTTCAGAAGGGAATCTGGTATACTCACAGAATTGTAGTTGATCTTGAAACCGATATGGCACAGATAAGGGTTACCGCTCCTCAGCTTGGAATAGATAAAACCTATACTGAACTGGGATTCTGTGATAAGCCTGCCATAAATGTTGAGTATATAAATAAAATATTCTACGATTCACAAACCGGTGACGGGAAAATGGTTTTCGACTATATAAAGGCAGAAGCCGATCCGGAAGATCTTCC
>JAZQFU010000073.1:0-3890 GCA_045539675.1 Clostridia bacterium
GTCCATTACATTGGTCTCCTTTCATGGCATAAATACCACCCCTTTCGATGGTATTATATCATAAAGACTTACCGATGTGCTGACACAAACACTTACCGATGTCCTGACACATTCGACTTACCGATGTGCTGAAACTGGACAAAATTAAGATTTAAGATTTGTGATGGGTGCAGCAAGCCTCCGCTGTGTAAGGGGAGGTGGGTTGCGAAGCAACTCGGAGGGATTGTAATGCGGAGTCGCAAATAAGAATAAAGAATTAAAAGCCTTCTCCTTGAGTAAATGATGATTTAATCATATTTTTGATTTTCACTGTTACCTGTCACGCTATACTATAAACCCTCCGTCAACCGTAAGCACCTGCCCGGTTATATAGCTTGATTTTTCTGTTGCAAGAAAGAAGATTGCTTCTGCGATTTCCGATGGAGCTGCAATTTTTCCCAGGGGAATTTCATTGCAAAGCTCTGCTCTTTCTTCATCTGAGAATTTCTTTATCATATCCGTATCCGTAACTCCGGGGGCTATGGCATTTACCCTTATTCCCGAGGGTGCAACTTCCTTTGCAAGTGCCTTGGTGAAGCCTATTACCGCCGATTTTGAGGCTGAGTATAAAACCTCGCAGGATGCTCCCGAAACTCCCCATACAGACGAAATATTAACAATGCTTCCTCTTTGGTTTCTTATCATATGGGGAAGCACTTTTTTTGTTACGTTCATAGTGCCCAGCACGTTTGTTCCGAAGATTTTTTCATAATCCTCATGGGTGAAATCCTGAAAAAGACCGTAATGGCAGATGCCCGCATTGTTTATAAGAATATCCGCAGAGCCGAAGACCTTCAAGGCTTCCGAAATAAGAAGCGCAGCCTCCGCTTCCTTTGTTATATCCGCTTTTACTGCGATTGCATTCGGAAATGCTGATGCAAGCTCCTTTGCTTCTTTTTCAGAGGAATTATAGTTTATAACTGTATTGTAGCCTTCCTTTATGAATTTTAAAGCCGCAGCTAATCCGATGCCTCTTGATGCACCGGTGATTATAACCGTTTTCATGATACCTCCTAGAAATTAAGGGGCTTTCTTTTAAGATGAACATTAAGCACAAGCCCGATTGCCAGCATATTGGTAAGAATTGAAGAGCCGCCGTAGCTTAAGAAGGGAAGCGTTATTCCCGTAACCGGCATAATTCCGATTGTCATTCCTATGTTTTCAAAGGACTGGGCAAGAAACATACAGCCAACACCTACGGCAATATATCTTCCAAGGGCGTTTCGCGCATTTGCCGCAACGTAAAAGCATCTTAAAACAATAAAGAATAAAAGTGCAATAATAAGAAGGGTTCCGATAAAGCCCATTTCCTCTCCCGCAACCGAAAAAATAAAGTCGGTATGCTTTGCAGGAATATATCCCAGCTGAGTCTGTATTCCTTTGAAAAGGCCCATTCCGGTAAATCCGCCCGAGCCTACGGCAATCTTTGACTGAATAACCTGATAGCCGCTGACCATGGGATCAAGCTCGGGATTTAAGAAAACAAGAATTCTGTTTTTCTGGTACTCCTTAAGAAAGAAAAACCACATAAGAGGAAGTATTGCCCCAAGTCCCAGAAAAGCAGAAAGAATATATTTCCAGCTTATTCCCGCAACGAAAATCATTCCGCAGAAAACCGCAACGAAAACCATTGCCGTTCCGAAGTCCGGCTGAAGAAGAATAAGCCCGAGAATTACTCCGATATGAAGAAGACTGAGTAACACGTTGGGAAGACGGTTGATTTCGTTGCCCTCCAAATGCGAAAGCTGAACCGCAAAGCAGATAATGTATCCTATTTTCACAACCTCCGACGGCTGAAAGGATACCGGCCCTAAATTTATCCAGCTGTTTCCTCCAACCTCCTCACGTCCGATTCCTATTACGAGAACCAGAACCAGAAGAAATACGTTAAGGGCAAAGAGCCCTTTTGCGTGAAATGAGAGAAACTCATAATCCCAGAATGCCATAACAATACAACCGCAAAGGCCCAAGGCGAGAGCTACACTCTGAATAATAACAATCCTTCCGCCGCCTGCATAGGTAAGAGAGGCGCTCCGCACCAGAATAATCCCCAGTATTGCAGTGAAAAAAGCCGCAAAAAACAGGGGAAGATCAAAGTTTTGTATATTTTCCTTCAGTTTTCTGAACATATTAATACTCTCCGAAATTTTTAACTGTATTTATTATATCATTTTTTTCGGGAGAATCAATATATTTTTAATAAAACAGCTTAAAATTAAATAAAAACGTGGGTCTGCAGCGGGAGTTGTTTGGAAATAGTTAATAAATCGGTGAATTTTGAAAAATTTATGTTGATTTTTTTTCGTTAAAGTTGTATTATTTAAGAGGTTAAAACAACAAATAAAATGAATTTTTACGGGAGGAATTATGGAATACGTAGTTTATGTGGCATCTGTTATACTTCAGCTGCTCATTATGATTGTTTCGGTATATCATATTCTCGTTGGAATATTTGCTTTTATCGGCAGAGATAACGGCAAAGAAAAAACTCATAAGGAAAATAAGTATGCTCTTGTTGTGGCGGCTCATAATGAGCAGAGCGTAATCGGTCAGATGGTAGACAGCTTAAAGCAGATTGACTATAACAAGGATTTATTTGATATTTTTGTTGTTGCCGATAACTGTACCGATAATACCGCAGCAGTTGCAGAGGCGCACGGAGCAAGAGTTTATAAGCGTTCAAGCACCGATAAAAAAGGTAAGGGCTATGCTCTTAACTGGATGTTTAATAAAATCTTTGAGCTTGAGGATGAAAACTATGATGTTTTATGCGTGTTTGATGCGGATAATATTATTCATCCCGATTTTCTCAAGCATATGAACAAGAAGTTCAATCAGGGCTTTAAGGCGGTTCAGGGCTATATTGATACAAAAAACCCCAACGACAGCTGGATTACCGCTTCCTATGCAATGAGCTTCTGGTGTGTTAATATGGTTTATCAGACCTCAAGAAGCAACTTAGGTCTTTCCAATCAGATTTGCGGAACCGGCTTCGGTGTCTGCACGGATGTTATAAAGGAATACGGCTGGAGTGCAACCTGCCTCGCAGAGGATATGGAATTCACTATGCAGCTTAATATGAATAATATTCCCGTTGGCTGGGCTCCCGAGGCAATTGTTTATGATGAAAAACCATTAAAGCTTGCTCAGTCCTGCAGACAGAGAACAAGATGGATGCAGGGGCACGCAGATGTATGCACAAGATTCTTTATTCCCCTTATGAAAAAATTCATTAAGGAAAAGAATCTTCTTGCTCTTGATTGTGCGATTTATCTTGTTCAGCCCTTCTTTATGATTGCCGGTCTTATCGTGCTTATTATGTCCGGGCTTCAGATGGTGTTCCCGAGACTTGATGTGTGGTTTTTAACTTCGCTTTCCCTTCCGCCAATTGTATGGAACGTGCTGATAATCTTCCAGTTCTTCTATACTCCCTTCATTCTCTGGTGGGAGAATAAGCTTAATAAAAAAATGATTATGTATTATATTCCGTATATGATTTATACCTATACCTGGATGCCTATTGCGGTTGTGGGTGTTTTAAGAAAGAACCGTAAGGAATGGTCACATACAAAGCATGTAAGGAATATGACAATTTCCGAAATAAAGTAGATTACCGGATATATTAAATAAGCGGATGTGAAAATCACATCCACTTTAGACTGTCGAAAAAGTCGGTCTACCGCAAGAAATAAAGCCTTCTCCTTAAGTAAATGATGATTTAATCATATTTTTGATTTTCACTGTAGGGTCGATTCACGAATCGACCGAAACACGGGGCATTCGTGAATGCCCCCTACTGACGGAGGAGGTGCGAAGTCGGAGGCCAAGCGGTCTTAGGAAGACAAACTGGT
>JAZQFU010000074.1:0-2329 GCA_045539675.1 Clostridia bacterium
CGAAGATTGAAAACCTTGTTATTACGAATCTTGAGCCGAGAGCAAAGATAACAATTGAGACGGACTAAGCTCTGAATCAACGATATCATAAAACTCTTGTTCAGATATAACAGTAACACCGTATTTTCCGGCAATACGCATATTGTTTGTTATTTGATGCCGTCTTGAATCAGCAACAACAAGAAATTTTGTGTCTTTAGTTACATCGTTTTTAACGGGTATTCCTCCCAATTTCTTAATGACGGCTTTTGCTTCTTTTCTGGTAAATCTTTCAAGTTGACCGGTGAAGCGAACCTTTTCAGAGGAAAATGGGTTAAAAAAGAAAAAGAAAAACATTATAAACAACTCCTTTGGCGGATATTGTATCACGAAGGAGGGGAAAAAGCAATATTGAAATGAAGAGGGGGTAAATATGATACATAAGATAATCAAGGTTTTAGCTTTCGTAATGGTTCTTGCGTGCATTATTGCTTTGTTATCTGATATCTGCACATATCCGGAGCGGTATTTTTCGTCTTGGAGATATCAGCTTGAGCAGGATGTCAGAGCGGGGGAACCGGAAGCAACCGAATATTACGAGCGGAATTATGTGGCACGAGGGATAAGGCTTTTTGAATAGGAGGTAAAAATGGGAAAGAATGTACAGCAGCACAAGGTAGGAAGACGGGATCCTGTTCCTGCCGAGATTGGAGCGGATTCGCAGTGTTTGTTATTTTTCGGAATGACAATGAGAGAATTCGTGCAGGATTATATTAATGACACTACAGGGAAGTATTCATTTCTCTGGGCGGATGAAGAGACGGCGGAAACGGAATTATAAATAGCCCCTCATCCGTCAGCTGAGCTGACACCTTCTCCCGAGGGAGAAGGCTTATGAAAGGAGATTAAAAATGGTTAAAATAAAATGTGAATTTAATGGGAAAGAAGTAGATGTTTTCACGGAAGCTACCGGCGATAAGGAGGTTGTTATGGCGGAGCTTGCCGCAGGAGTATATGCGGTGCTTTGCGACACGTCGGCCCTTCATGATATTTCTGTTGAAGATTTAATTACGGTTCTTAAGGGAACGCTTGAGGATTGCGTTGCTTTAAATCAAAATACTGAACCCAAAGAAGGTGAATAAGATGAATGTTTTATTAAGTGAGCTTGAAGAACATCGGATTTATCTGGCAAGCGAAGGAAAGAAAGGTGCGCCGTTTAAGGCATATGCTCAGGAATTCTTTGAGGCTGATTTTACGGAGCATAATCTTTCCGGTGCAAGATTTAATGATTGTATGCTTGATGAATCGGGCTTCGGGGATTGTGACGGTACCGTTTTTACCGATTGCACCTTCCGGAATGTGGATTTTTCCGGTTCGTCGATTATTCGCGGAAATTTCAGAAACTGTGTTTTTGAAAAATGCTGCTTCATCGGTTCAGACTTAACGGAGGCAAGCTTCGTAAACTGTAAATTTCTTACGACTGATTTAACGGATGCGGAGCTTACCGGAACGGATATGATAATCGTTAAGTTTACCAACTGCAGGCTTAAGTGTGAGATTAGTGATGCAAAAATGTATGAGGTTACGATTAAGTCAAGCTTTCCGGAGGAATAAAAAAGGACTTGCGTAAAGCAAGCCCCCGGGACGGCAGAGCCGTCTCATTAAAAAAGCAAGGATATTATAACAGATTTGGGGGAGAAAGTCAAGCTTTCTCCCTTCAGAAGGAGAGAATATGGAACAGGCAATAAAAAAAATCAATGATGAAATGCAGAAGCACCCTGACGATAAGCTCTGGGAGTTTTGTGGAACCTACATAATAGATTCGATGGACGATAATAAGGCAGTTCTTATTAATAACTCGTACTCTCTTACTGAGGCGATAAAGAAGGTTACTTCAGAAGCTAAGAAGGTGGCGGTTAATTCCTGCGGAGTGCTTACTCCCGATAATGTTATATCTGCAATCGACGAATATTTCAGATGCGCAAGGAACGAGGCGGCATACAGTAATGCTATGCTTTTGCTTTCCGGTGGAATGCCGGTTATGAAGAAGCCCGTAGCTACTATAGATGCGGATTTTGATGCTTTGTTTTCTTGATTGAATATTGAAAGGAAAAATAATATGAACAAATGTAAAATATGCGGCGGGTTTTATGATGCCGGAGAAAAATGCAGCTGTGAGGAACGGAGTGTTCCGATTAAGCGGATTATGACTTCCGACGAACTTAAAAGGAAGTTGGAAGCAATGAGTCTAGAGGAATACAACCGCTATCGGGAGAAGTATATGAATACGCAGAAAAAGGCAATGGAAAAAAGGAGAATCGCAGAAAGAAGGTACAGAGTGTGAGGTATG
>JAZQFU010000075.1:0-3776 GCA_045539675.1 Clostridia bacterium
AAATTTACCTTCGTCCTGAATATGTCAGGGAACCCTCTCGGACGTTACAGCTTTGTTATATCAGACGGTGCAGATAAATTAAGCTCCGATTTTATGTATGCTTCCGAAACTGAAAAAATACGTATACTCAAAAAAATAAATGAAGCGGAAACGGGAACTGCTATATCTGAGCTTATTGATATTTCTTCTCCCGATGCCGACGGTTCTCTTGCATTTAATCTCAGCGATGAGGTTATATTTGCAACCGATTCAGTAAAGGTTCTTGAATATTTTGCTTCCCTTAACAGAGTGAATAAAATCGTGCCTGAGAATGTCGGCGAGTTTGAGAATAAGCTTACGGCGGCAGGCGTTATGTCTGCTCTTGATGAAGGTATTTCAGTTGATTTCAATAAATATGCAGATTTGCTTTTTATTGATGAGGCATATATGACCACTTACGGTGAAAAGCTTTCGGAAGAAGAAACCAAAGAGCTGGCAGATGCCTTTAAGGGAAAAGGAATAAATACATACGAAGGCTTTGGCACTCAGTTTAAAGAAGCTGTTATACTCACGGTATTAAACAATATAAGCAGCTGGGCTGATGCAGACTATATCATCAGGAATCACGGCGGGGATATTGGCATCAATACTTCGGCATATAAAAGCTTTTCAAAATACAGACAGCTTTCCGCGCAGCTTGGAGAAAAATCGCCTTATAGTGACATTGAAGGTTTTGTTTCCGAATACAAACGAATTTACAATAAGCTTGCCGCTTCGGGAACTTCCGGAGGTTCAGGCGGAAGCTCCGGCGGCGGTGGAGGAAATAAGAGTAATACAGCAGAATTTTCAGGTGAAATTAATGATGCTCCGGTTTCGTCTGAAAGCTTTAATGAGCCTGCTGCAAATACTTTTACCGATCTTTCCGAAGCTCCCTGGGCAGCTGAATACATTATTGAGTTAAGCCGGAAGGGAATCATTAACGGTGTCGGTAACGGCAGGTTTTTGCCGTCGGGAGAAATCAAAAGAGAAGAATTTGTAAAGATGCTTACAGGTGCATTTAATCTTGAAAATAAAGGCGGAAGCGTAAGCTTTGCGGATACAGACAGCAATGCCTGGTATTACGAATATGTTGTTACGGCATATTCCAACGGAATAATTAAAGGTTATGAGAATAATACCTTCGGAATTGGTAAAAGCCTTTCAAGGCAGGAGCTTGTAACCCTTGCATACAGAGCGGCGGAGCTTAAAGGCATTAAGCTGGATGCGGAAAATAAGAGCGGTTTTTCCGATGCGGATAAGATTTCAGCATATGCGGTTGATGCGGTAAATGCCCTTAAAAATGCAGGAATAATCGACGGAATGGGGAATAATCTCTTTGAGCCCGGGGAAACGGTAACAAGGGCGCAGGCGTCAAAAATAATATGCTTGCTTATGGAATACGGAGGTGCATTGTAATATGAAAAGAATAATTGCTCTGTTTCTGGCTGTATCTTTTTTTCCTTTAATATGCAATGTCTCCTTTGCAGAAGAGAGTGCGGTCAATGAATTCGAAAAATGTGCAACCGGGCTTCTGAGCACAATTTCGGTTATTGATGAAGAATATAACCCTGAGGAGTATGTATCCAGAAATGAATTTGCGCGAATGGTATGCAAGCTGGCAGGCTTTTCCGAAGGTGATTTGTCATCTGAAATTTCACCTTTTTCGGATGTTTCATCCGATAGTGAATTTGCACCTTATATAAGATGCATAAGAGCTCTGAAAATTATTTCCGGCTATAGCGACGGCACCTTCAGAGGAGAAGAAAATATCAGCGTTATGGAAGTGCTGACTGTTTTTTTAAAGTTACTGGGTTATTCAAAGCTTGCCGCAGTTAAAGGCGGATATCCGACGGGATATATGATGCTTGCAAAACAGCTGAAGCTTCTTTCGGGAGCCGGTTGCGGCTTTGACGGCGAGATAACAAAAGGTAACCTTGCGATAATTGCCGTTAATGCTCTGGAATCTGAGATTTACTCGGTTGCATCGGTCGAGGGCGATTCTGTTGTTATGGAAAATTCAGGAACAACTCTTTTAAAATCTTCTTTTGGAATTACTCTTTTTGAAGGTATTGTTGATGCAACGGAGGTTACACGCCTTTATGGTGATGCCGATGATATTTCTTCCCGTTTTATAATGGTTGACGGTCGGCTTATTCTTTCAGAAGATGTGCAGGCAAATGAATTTCTGGGTTACAGTGTGAAGGCATATTGCGAAGAAAAGGCTGCCGGTATGTTCAGCCTGAGATACATAGCCGTGAATCCCGGTGAGAACACAGTATATGAGATGAATGTATCGGAAATCGACGGTATCAAAGATTACAATGTAATTCTTGCCGATGAAAACGGAAAAGAAAAAAAGTATTCATATGTTAAGACCGCTCCGGTTATTTATAACGGAATATCAACCACGGAAGCTTTTGAATATGAAATGCTTTCGGGAGCAGAGGGGAGTCTTAAGCTTCTTGATAATAACGGCGACGGAAAAGCAGATGTAGTATTTTTGAATATTTATACGGATGTTACGGTTGGAGCCACCGATTCCGTTTCTTTCACCGTTTATGATATGTATGATAAGAATAATAATGTACAGCTTGATACATTTTCAGATAATCCCTATGTTCTGATTTATAATTCCGAGGGAATGGAAATTCCCTTCAGCGTTATAAAAAAGCGATCGGTCATAAGCATTGAAAAGACTCTGCCGGATTCAGGGCAGACTCTGATAAAGGCGGTTGTTTCCGATTCAAAAGTAAGCGGAAAGCTTGAAGCTGTTTATTCTGACGGTATTGAAACATTTATTACCGTCAACGGTGAAACATATTCCGTCACTTCAACGTGCCTTAAGAATTGTGAAAAGGAGATTGAGGTCGGCAGAGTAATAGAAGCAGGGCTCAATAAATACGGAAAATGCGCATATATCCGTAATAACAGGAGAATTCAGCTTCGGATATATAATTCATGCAGGAAAAGAAAATGCCTTTGAAGGCAAGGTAAATATAATGCTTCTTCCCCCGGGCGGAGAAGCAGGTATATATTTACTTTCCGAAAAGCTTAATATTGACGGAAGGGAATACAAAAACTACGGTGACGATTTGCTTTCTGCACTTAATAAGGGGGCTGAAGCTTCCCTCTGGCTGAAAGGGAAAAAACCTGAAAATCTTAATGTTGAAGCTGATTTCTATACACAACCTGTCAGATACAGGCTCAATGGTAACGGTGAGATTGATTATATAGATACGGTGCTTAATGAATCTCATGAAGGTTCGGTTTTGGGAACAAGAGCAAATATGAACGGAAATAACCGGTTATATATGTTCCACGAAGGAGCATTGCGCTATAAAATCAACGGAAGATCCCTTGAGGGCAAAATCGTAGTTCCCGCAGATGCGGTTATTCTTCAGATACCTTCTTATGATGATGCAGATAAGGGTTACAGGAATGAAGAAAACTATAAGCTTGTCCGTTCTTCAATGTTTGCCGATAATCAGCTTTATGACGTAGCCGCATTTTTTGACGGAAGCGACAGAATTTCGGCAGGATTATATACTGTGAATTATTCCTCCACGACCGGATGGCTGGGAACCTCTTCTCCGTTACCCGTATTTATTTCGTGTTCAACCGCAGTTGCACCTGACGGTTCAGTTGCAAAAAAGGTTACCCTTCTTGAAAACGGAAATTCTAAAACTATGTTCTGTGAAAATGATACGGAATTTGTTATACCGGAGGGGAACAGTATTTCGGGAAGTCTTAAGATTAAC
>JAZQFU010000076.1:0-18274 GCA_045539675.1 Clostridia bacterium
GGTCAATTTAGCTACGAAGTAATTTAGCTGAACTTGTTCAATTTAGCTCGCGGAACGCGAATTTAGCTGCGTTGCCTTGCAACGCTCGTGTCAAGTCAGGAATAAAAAATCAATTATGCCTGCTTACTCATCAATCAGATTTCCTTTTTCCACATTTCTTTCGATGAGCATATTTGCATAATCTGCGAGTGTTTTGGAAGCAAGCTCATTTCCCGACTGTCTTTTTTTAACCTGGGATTTTTTTATTCCTCTTGAGCGCCAGTCTGCGCCGTTATGGGAATCGTTTAACATAAGAGGCTGAATGTTATCCATAAGTCTTGCAAAACGGGCTTCGGGAGTGGCTCTTTCTTCAAATTCATAAAAAAGCTCCATAAACTCCTTTTTCTGCTCCTCCGGAAGAATTCCGAAGATTCTTTCCGCCGCTTTTCTTTCCCGTTCCTCTTTTCCTATTGCGCCCTTTTCATCATAGGCATAGGTATCCCCTGCATCTATTTCCACCAGGTCGTGAATAAGAGCCATTGCCATTGAGCGTGCAACATCTATTTTTTCATCGGAATATTCCTTCAGAAGATAAATCATAAGTGCCATATGCCAGGCATGCTCTGCATCATTTTCGGCTCTTCCGTCTGAAAGATGAGTCTGACGGAAAATATATTTCTCTTTATCCGCTTCAAGAGCAAATTCCATTTGTTTCTTTAATCTTTCCATTGAAATCACCCCAGAAGAACATCAGATATAAGCATTATGCAAAAGCCTGCAAGAAGAGCATAGGTTGCTCCCCTTTCACAGCCGTGAGCATGGGTTTCGGGAATCATTTCGTCACTTACAACATAAAGCATAGTTCCCCCCGCAAAGGCAAGAGCAAAGGGCAGTATAGCTGAAGAGAAGCTGACTGCAAAATATCCGATAAAGGTTCCAACAACCTCAACAAGTCCGGTAAGCATTGCACATATAAAGGTTTTTTTCGGTGAAACTCCTGCCGCAAGCATCGGGGAAATAATAACCATACCCTCAGGTATATTCTGAAGTGCAATACCGCCGGCAATAAGAAGGGCACCCGAGGTATCTCCCGAACCGAAGCCGACTCCCGCCGCAATTCCCTCAGGGAGATTATGTATTCCTATTGCAAGCACGAAAAGAAGAACCTTGCTTAAATCCGCATTGTTATGACTTTCCGTATCAGGCCCCACAAGCTTATGAAGGTGAGGCACAAGCTTATCAATAAGATTAAGACAAAGAGCCCCTGCAAATATTCCCGCAACGGTAATAATTATTCCGTAATCCCCGCCGTATTCAAGAGACGGAATAACAAGCCCAAGCCCAGCCGCCGCAAGCATAACTCCTGCCGCAAAGGCAAGAACCACATCGGAAAATCTGTGAGATGTTTTTTTAAATATAAAGCCTATGAGAGAACCGACGACAGTTGCACCGCCTACTCCCACAGCTGTGAGTAAAACTGTATTCATAATATCACCCTGACAACTTTTTGTTTAAGAAAAACAGGCGGAATCAAAAAACTGATCCGCCTGCACATATTATTCTTCGGAAAACATATCCGTACCTACTCCGCAAAGCGGACACACAAAATCTTCGGGCAAATCTTCGAATGCGGTTCCCGCCGCTATTCCCTGCTCGGGGCAGCCTTCAGCCTCATCGTAAACCCATCCGCAAACATCACAAACATACTTTTTCATAATCAATTCCTCCGTATTAATTTATTTTTTCAAAATCGGCAGCACCGTGCTTACAAAGAGGGCAGATATAATCTTCGGGAAGCTTATCCCCTTCATAAACATAGCCGCAGACTTTACAAACATATCCCTTTTTACCTTCGGTTTCAGGCTTCGGTTTAACGTTTTCCTGATAATAGGTATAGGTCATGGTTTCATTTTTATTTATTACTCTCGCTTCGGTTATGGCACAAATAAACATTCCATGGGTATCAAGGTCTATATACTGCTCAACCTTAAGAGACATAAATGAATTGATATATCTGGGAAGGAAAACAAGTCCGTTATCTGAACGGTAGATTTCACTTCCTGCAAATTTATCTGTATTTCTTCCGCTTGCAAATCCGAATTTCTCAAAAACAGAGAAAGGTGCATCAGTTGAAAGACAGTTGATATTCATTATTCCCGACTGCTTTATAACATGGTGAGAATAGTTTTCTTTATTGATTGTAACCGCAATTCTGTTGGGAGTATTGGTTACCTGAGTTACGGTATTTACTATAAGTCCGTTATCTTTCTTTCCGTCATTGGAGGTTATAACGTAAAGACCGTAGCCTATATTGAAAAGTGCGTTGAAATCACTCTTATTTGCCGTTGAATCCTGCATTGCAAGATACTCAGCCGTAAGCTCATTTGCAAGCTCTTCGAGAGCCGCTGTGCTTTCAGCATTAAGTGCTGATAAAATGCGCACGGTATTTTCGGCATAGGTTAAGTTCTTGCAGCCGGAAAGGGCATTTTTCATAACCTTTGCCGCAAGAGGCGCCCAGCTTCCGTTCTCAATAAAGGCAACGGTTCTGTTGCTGAAGTTACGCTCGGTTAAGTGATTTATAAACTCCCTCATAAATGGGAAAATTTCTGCATTATAGGTAGTGGTTGCAAGAATGAGCTTACTGTATCTGAAGGCATCTTCAACTGCTTCAGCCATATCGCATCTTGCAAGATCGTTTATAACAACCTTGGGGCATCCGTTTGCCTTAAGCTTTTCCGCAAGAAGCATTACTGCCTTTTTGGTATTTCCGTAAACCGAGGTATAGGCAATCACTATTCCTTCTTCCTCGGGACGGTAGCTCGACCATATATCGTAAAGGTTAATGTAATAACCTAAGTTTTCTTTAAGAACCGGTCCGTGCAGGGGGCAGATTATTTCAATATCAAGACCTGCCGCTTTCTTTAAAAGGGACTGAACCTGCGCACCGTATTTTCCGACAATTCCTATATAATATCTTCTTGCTTCACAAGCCCAGTCTTCTTCAACATCAAGAGCTCCGAATTTTCCGAAGCCGTCTGCAGAAAAAAGTATTTTATCGGTACTGTCGTAGGTTACGATAACCTCGGGCCAGTGAACCATGGGAGCAGTAACAAAAGTAAGATTATGCTTTCCGAGAGAAAGGGTGTCTCCTTCACCTACCACAATTCTTTTATCTTCAAAGCCGGTACCGAAAAAGTTTTCCATCATAGCAAAAGCCTTTGCAGATGAAACGATTTCAGCATCGGGATAAATCTTCGTGAAATTAAAAATATTAGCCGAATGGTCGGGCTCCATATGCTGAACCACAAGATAATCCGGCTTTCTTTCACCCAGAGTATCACGGATATTATCAAGCCATTCGTGGGTAAACGCCGCATCAACGGTATCCATTATTGCGATTTTTTCATCCATAATCACATATGAATTATAGGAAATTCCGTTGGGTACAACATACTGCCCCTCAAAAAGATCAATTTTTTTATCGTTAACGCCGATATATCTGACGTCATTCGTTATCATCATTGGTATCACCTCTAATTCGCAATTATAACACAAACGCAAATTATTTTCAATATATTTCAGCAGATTTTATCCCAAAATTTTGCCGTCAATTGAAATGGTTACTATCTGCCGGGGAATGAACTTTCCGCTTGCCTTAAGTGCATTTTTTACCGCATTTTCAATTCCGCCGCAACAGGGCACCTCCATTCTTACCACAGTTACGGATTTAATATCATTTTCCGATATAATTGCAGTAAGCTTTTCAGTATAATCCCCTTCATCAAGCTTCGGGCATCCGATGAGGGTGATTTTCCCTTTTATAAAATCATTATGGAAATTGCCGTATGCGTATGCCGTGCAATCTGCGGCAACAAGAATATCTGCTCCGTCAAAGTAAGGCGCTTTGACCGGCACAAGCTTTATCTGACAGGGCCATTGCTTAAGCTGACTTAAAGAAGCGCTGCATACTGCCGGCTCCTCTTTTCTTCCGATTTCCTTCGCATTGGTACCGGGGCATCCGCAGGGAAGCCTTCCTTCCTTTTTCAGCTTCGCCGCTTCAACGGCTTTTTCATCATAAGCAGGCGCTTCTCTTTCTTCAAAGCTTATGGCATTTACCGGGCAAGCGGGAAGGCAGTCTCCCAGACCGTCGCAGTAATCCTCACGGATAAGCCTTGCTTTACCGTTTATCATTGCAATTGCCCCTTCGTGGCACGCCGCCGCACAAGCTCCGCACCCATTACATTTTTCTTCATCAATTTTTATAATCTTTCTTATCATATAACTTTCCCCTTTTTTTGTTTTTTTATGTTTTCTGTTGCTTTTACGATGCCATTATAGTATAATAAAAGCAGAAAATATGTTGAAATTTCAACAAAAGGAGAAATTCATGAAAAATTTTATATCCGTCCTTTCGGAATGCTCACTTTTTTCGGAAATAAAGGAGGAAGATATAAATTCACTCCTTAAATGTCTTGGGGCATTTTACCGTCATTTTCCCGCAAAAACAACGGTTATTTCCGAGGGAGAAAGAGTAGACAGCATCGCAATTGTTCTTTCCGGCGAGGTGCAGATTGCAAGAACCGACTGTGACGGAAACAGAAGCATAATAGGAGAAGCCGGAAAAGGAAATCTTTTTCTTGAAGCATTTGCCTGCGCGGAAACAGAGGAATGCCCGGTTTCTGCAGTCACCTTAAAGGAAAGCGATATTATGTTTATAAGCTGCGGAAGAATTCTTCATTCCTGCTCAAATGCCTGCGATTTTCATAACAGAATAATATATAACCTTATGAAAAATATGGCAGTTAAAAATATTATGTTTCACGAAAAGCTTGAGGTTACCTCCAAAAAAACAACAAGGGAAAAGCTTCTTTCATATCTTAACATTCAGGCAAAGAAGAAAGGTAAACGAAGCTTTTATATTCCCTTTGACCGTCAGGAGCTTGCGGATTTTCTCGAGGTTGACCGCAGCGGACTTTCAACGGAAATCGGAAAGCTGAAAAAAGAAGGTATAATAAAGAACACAAAAAACTATTTTTCGATATAATTCTCTTTTGTTTTATGCATTTTCTATAAAACTTTTATGAAGTTCCCTTTTCTCTTTATCACAATTATAAAATGTAAAAAAAACGGCGTCGGATTATTGACATCGAATTAAAAAAGCGGTATACTTATATAAAGTAGTTCGCGAGGTTATAATTATGTTTTCAATATCTTTTCAGAGTGCAATGATCATAATTATAAGCGCTGTTTATTTTCTAAACGTGGTCATTAGAAAAGGGGCAGCGCTGTAAGTCGCGGAATAGCAAAGAGAGTATTGGTTTATACTTTCCGGGCTGCGGCTGATGCGCCGTAGCTCTTTTTGTATAATTACTTTAAATCACTATATATCCGTTTTCACGGAAAAAGATAAGGAGAATGATTAAAATGCTGGACATTAAAATCACAAAAACAGATTCCCCCAAGGCAAAGCCTGCTTCATCGGATAACCTTGGCTTCGGAAAAATCTTTACGGATCATATGTTCATTATGAACTATACCGAAGGAAAGGGCTGGCACGATGCAAGAATAGTTCCATTCGGAAATCTGACTCTTTCACCTGCATCAATGGTTTTCCATTACGGTCAGGAAATGTTTGAAGGCCTTAAAGCTTATATGGGCGAAGACGGAAAGGCACGTCTTTTCAGACCTGAAATGAATGCTAAAAGAACCAATGCAACCAACGACAGACTATGCATTCCCAGACTTCCCGAAGAGGATTTCGTTCAGGCTGTAAAGGCAGTTGTTGAAATTGATAAGGACTGGATTCCCACCAATCCCGGAACCTCTCTTTATATTCGTCCCTTTATTATTGCAACCGACGATTTTCTCGGAGTTGCACCCTCCAAGACTTATCTTTTTATGATTATCTTATCCCCCAGCGGCGCTTACTATGCAAGCGGACTTGCACCTGTGGGCATCTGGATTGAGGACGATTACGTAAGAGCGGTAAGAGGCGGAATCGGTTTTGCAAAAACCGGCGGTAACTATGCCGCAAGCCTTGCAGCTCAGGTAAAGGCTCACGATGACGGTTATTCCCAGGTTCTCTGGCTTGACGGAGTTGAAAGAAAATATATTGAAGAAGTAGGCGCAATGAATATCTTCTTTAAAATTGACGGAAAAATCGTTACACCTATGCTTAACGGAAGCATTCTTCCCGGTATCACCAGAGATTCTGTTATAAACGTATGCAAAAGCTGGGGATATGAGGTTGAGGAAAGAAAGATTTCTGTTGACGAGCTTCTTGAGGCTCAGAAGAACGGAAAGCTCGAGGAAGTATTCGGCTCCGGAACTGCGGCAGTTATCTCTCCCGTAGGTAAGCTCCGTTATAAAGACGATGTTATGACAATCGGCAACGGAGAAATCGGTGAAGTAAGCCAGAAGCTTTACGATACCATCACGGGAATTCAGTGGGGCAAAATTGAAGATCCCTTCGGATGGTCTGTATTGGTATGATGAAAAACGCAAAAAGAATTACGGTTTTTGCAGGTCACTACGGAAGCGGAAAAACAAATATTGCGGTTAATTATGCAATAGCCTTAAAAAAACTTGATAAAAGCGTTGCCATAGCTGACCTTGATATTGTTAACCCCTATTTCAGAACCAAAGACAGCGCGCCGGTGCTTGAAAGCCACGGCATAACCCTTATTTCCTCCCCCTATGCAAACACAAACGTGGATGTTCCCGCTCTTCCTTCGGAAACCTACCGGATTATAGACGATAAGGCTCTTTATTCGGTTATAGACGTTGGCGGAGACGACAGAGGGGCACTTGCTCTCGGAAGATATTCCGATGCAATTATGAAGGAGGATTACGAATTTCTTTTTGTTATCAATAAATACCGGCCTTTAACAAGAAATCCGGAAAGCTGTATTGAGGTTATGAAAGAAATCGAGGAAGCCTGCAGAATGAAATTCACGGGAATTGTAAACAACTCCAATCTGGGAGAAGAAACCACCCCCGAAGATATAAGAGATTCCTTCGGCTATGCCGGGGAGGTTTCGGCTCTTTCGGGAATTCCTCTTAAAATGACAACCGTAAAATCAAATCTTTCGGAAGAGTTTTCCGAAGCTGAAAATATATTCCCCATTGATTTATACGTTAAGCAGTCTTTTATGAAAAATTAAACCATGCACCTTATCTGCCCGCAATAAGGCTGCATACATAAATAAAGCGGGCGGAAAGGTTAGGGATTTAAATGGCAAAGGTTACATTTAAAAAAGAGCTTTGTAAGGGCTGCGGTCTTTGCGTAAGCGCTTGTCCGAAAAAAATCGTTGCCCTTATGGATGATGAAATCAATTCCAAGGGCTATCACCCCGCAGGAGTTACAAATCAGGAGGAATGCATCGGCTGTGCATTTTGCGCAACTATGTGTCCTGATTGCGTAATCACCGTTGAAAAATAAGAAAGGAGCAGTTAAAATGTCTGAAAAAGTTTTGATGAAGGGCAACGAAGCCCTTGCAGAAGCGGCTATAATGGCAGGCTGCCGTCACTATTTCGGTTATCCTATCACTCCTCAGACAGAGGTTGCCGCATATATGTCTAAGAGAATGCCCAAAATTGACGGTGTATTCCTTCAGGCTGAAAGCGAAATTGCCGCTATAAATATGGTTATCGGCGTTGCCGCTACCGGAAAAAGAGTTATGACTTCAAGCTCCAGCCCCGGTATCGCATTAAAGAGTGAGGGTCTTTCCTATCTTGCAGGCTGCGATCTTCCCGCTCTTGTAGTTAACGTACAGAGAGGCGGCCCCGGTCTCGGCGGAATTCAGCCTTCTCAGTCTGATTACTTCCACGCAACAAGAGGTGCAGGTCACGGCGACTTCCATATGATCGTTCTTGCTCCCAACTCGGTTCAGGAAATGGTTAACTTAACCTTCAAGGGCTTTGACCTTGCAGAAAAATACCGTATGACCTCCATGATTTTATCTGACGGAACAATGGGTCAGATGATGGAGCCCGTAAGTCTTGATATGGGAGAAATCGCAGAATACGATAAATCCTGGGCTCTTACCGGCACAAAGAATGAAAGAAAGCCCAACATAGTAAACTCACTTTTCTTACAGCCCGATGAGCTTGAAAAATTCAACTTCGACAGATATAAGAGATATGAAATCGTTGAAGAAAACGAAGCTATGTATGAGGAATATATGATGGATGATGCTGAAATCTGTATTGTTGCTTTCGGCGTTGCATCAAGAGTTTCGCAGAATGCAATCGACGAAGCAAGAAAGCAGGGCATAAAGGTTGGTATGATAAGACCCATCACCCTCTGGCCCTTCCCCAAAAAGGCTCTCAAGGCTGCAGTTTCAAAGGTTAATTCATTCATTTCCGTTGAGCTTTCAATGGGTCAGATGATTGAAGACATCCGCCTTTCAACCGACTGTGCAAAACCCGTTCTTTTATGTAACAGAGTCGGAGGAATGATTCCTACAACAGAAAACGTTCTCGATAAAATCAAAGAGGCTGTTAAAATCGGAGGTGCAAACTAATGGTAGTATTTGAAAAACCCAAAGCTCTTACCGATGCAACAATGCATTACTGCCCCGGATGTACGCACGGTATTATCCACAGACTGGTTGCCGAAGCAATTGACGAGCTCGGAATCAGCGGAAGAACCATCGGCGTAGCTTCGGTTGGCTGTTCGGTATTTTCCTATAATTATTTTAACTGTGATATGATTCAGGCGGCTCACGGACGTGCTCCTGCAGTAGCAACCGGAGTAAAACGCTCTGATTCCAATAACATCGTATTCACCTATCAGGGAGACGGAGACCTTGCGGCAATCGGTACCGCTGAAACCGTTCATTCCGCGGCAAGAGGAGAAAACATCACCGTTATTTTCGTTAACAACGCAATCTACGGTATGACAGGCGGTCAGATGGCTCCTACCACTCTTCCCGGTCAGATTACCCAGACCTCTCCTTACGGCCGTGACGTTTCAAAGGTAGGTTACCCCGTTAAGGTCTGCGAAATGCTTTCACAGGTTGACGGTGCGGCTTACCTTGAAAGAGTTGCAGTAAATAACGTTAAAAACATAAAGAATGCAAAAAAAGCGATACTTAAGGCTTTCAAAAATCAGGTTGAAGGAAAAGGCTTCTCTCTTGTTGAAGTTTTATCTACCTGCCCCACCAACTGGGGACTCGCTCCCGAAAAGGCAATCGGATGGCTTGAGGAGAATATGCTTCCCTACTATCCCCTTGGAGTATATAAAGATAAATACAAAGATGAGGAGGCAAAATAATGACTAAGCAGATTTTAATCGCAGGCTTCGGCGGTCAGGGAATTCTTTTCTCGGGAAAATTCCTTGCTTATGAAGGTCTTATTGAAGATAAGGAAGTAAGCTGGCTTCCCTCCTACGGCCCCGAAATGAGAGGCGGTACCGCAAACTGCAGTATTATTATCAGCGATGAGAAAATCGGTTCTCCCATAGTTTCAAACCCCGATATTCTTATTGCAATGAATCTTCCCTCTCTTGAGAAATATGAAAACGCAACCGTTGCAGGCGGAGATATTTTCGTAGACAGCTCCCTTATTGAAAAAAAGGTTGAAAGAGCAGACGTTAACGCATACTATATCCCTGCAACAAAAATGGCTTCCGACCTTGGTCTTACCGGTCTTGCAAATATGATTATGATCGGATATATGATTAAGAAAAGCGGTGTTATGCCCTACGAAAACATTAAAAAGGCTCTTGAAAAGGTTGTTTCCGCAAAGAAAGCAAACCTTATGGATGCCAATATCAAGGCTATTGAAGCAGGATATAACTTCAATTAGTAAATATTATAACTTTCGGGACTGTTGCTTCTGCAACAGTCCCGTCAACGTGTCGATACATCCATTGTCCTGAATGCATTTTTCACGGACCGCCGGGACGTCGGTCCCTACAAGGACCTTAAACGAATTCTGCAACAGTCCCGTCGGTGTGTATTACACAAAAAATTTAAAATAAATATTGACTTTATCACTTTAGCGTGCTAAAATAATAAAGTGAGTATTTTAATATCCCGGAGGTGACGGAATGAATATTGATTATTCGGTATTAAGCAAAGAAGAAATTGCCGTTTTCAAATTGCGTTCCATTTATAAAAAGCATGGCTACAGCCATTTTAAAATGAGTAAATTTGAGGAATACGATCTTTATGCAAGAAACAAAGACTTTCTTGTTTCGGATAACGTTATAACCTTTAACGATACCGACGGAAAGCTTCTTGCCTTAAAGCCGGACGTAACCTTATCCATAATAAAAAATACCAAGGACGGAGAAACCAGAAAGCTCTATTACGATGAAAACGTATACAGAGTTTCGGGAAGCAACGGCTCCTTTAAGGAAATAATGCAGGCAGGACTTGAATGCATAGGAGAAATAAATGAAGCTAATCTTTCTGAAGTAATTCTTCTTGCGGCAAAAAGCCTTGAGGCTTTTTCCGATGACTACGTGCTGGATATTACCCACCTGGGTATTATTTCTGCCCTCACCGAAGCTCTTAATATTTCGGGAGAGGCAAAAAAAGAGGTTATAAAGTGCATCAGTGAAAAAAATCTTCACGGCATTGATTTTGTCTGCGAAAGCGAAAATGCAGATAAAGAAGCTCTCGATAAGCTTAAAAAGCTTGTTGCATTAAACGGAAGTGCAAGCAAGGTTATTCCGCAGATAGAGGAAATATTAAAGGGAGAATATGCTGAATTCACAGATTCTCTTTCCGCAGTTACCGAAGGCTTCGGAGATGATGATAAAATAAGAATTGATTTTTCTGTTATCAGCGATATGAACTATTATAACGGAATTGTTTTCAAAGGCTTCATCAACGGAATTCCCTCCGGAATACTTTCGGGAGGTCAATATGACAAGCTGATGAAAAAGTTAAGGAAGAATTCGTGTGCAGCAGGCTTTGCAGTATATCTTGATATGCTTGAGCTTCTCGGCGATTAAGGAGTCAGATATGAAAAAGGTTCTTAATATTGCCCTTCCCAAAGGAAGACTGGGCGAAAAAATATATAAAATTCTTGAGACTGCAGGCTACGGCAGTCCCGATATGAATGAAAATGCAAGAAAGCTTATATTTGAAAGTGCTGACGGCTCGGTAAGATATTTCTGGGTTAAGCCCTCCGACGTTGCAATATATGTTGAAAGAGGCGCAGCAGACATCGGCATTGCAGGGAAAGATATTATTCTTGAATATGCCCCCGACGTTTACGAGCTTTGCGACCTCGATACGGGAAAATGCAGAATGGCTGTTGCGGCAATGAAGGGATACGTTGACGATCCTTCAAAAACCTTAAGAGTTGCAACGAAGTTTTCAAGAGTTGCAAAGAAGCATTATGCCGCAATGGGAAGAGATATTGATATAATTCATTTAAACGGCTCAATTGAAATTGCTCCCATTCTCGGACTTTCGGATGTTATAGTGGATATTGTTGAAACGGGAACCACCTTAAAGGAAAACAACCTTGAGGTTATTGAAACCGTATTCCCAATAAGTGCAAGGCTTATTTCAAACAAAGCAAGCTATAAATTCAAGACAGAAGAAATAAATACAATAGCTGAAAAGCTGAAACCGTAAAGGAAGTTTTTAAAATGATAAAGATTCTTAACTGCAACGAAATTGAAAGAGATGAAATATTTGCCAGAGAGGTATCTTCCGCAGATGTTTCCGATATTGTGGCAGATATAATATACAACGTCAGAAAAAATAAGGATAAGGCACTTATGGAATACACCTTAAAATTTGACGGTGCAAATCTTGATACCCTTCTCGTTTCCGAAGAGGAAATTAAGGAAGCTATAAGTCTTACGGATCCCGCTCTCATAGAAATAATAAAGGAAGCCGCAGAAAACATCCGGGAATTCCATTCAAAGCAGATAACAAACGGATATACCGTAAATAATAAAAACGGTGTGGTAACCGGTCAGAAAATCATTCCCGTTGACCGTGCGGGAATTTATGTTCCCGGCGGAACGGCGGCATATCCTTCAACGGTGCTTATGAATGCGATTCCCGCCAAGCTTGCAGGCTGCAAGGAAGTAATAATGGTTACTCCTCCCGATAAAAACGGAAAGCTTACCCCTGCGGTGCTTGCGGCGGCAGCTATAACCGGAGTTGATAAAATATTCAAGGTTGGCGGAGCTCAGGCGGTTGCCGCTCTGGCATACGGCACCGAATCAATTCCTAAGGTTGATAAAATCGTAGGCCCCGGAAACGTTTTCGTTGCGGAAGCAAAGAAGCAGGTTTTCGGAAAGGTTTCAATAGATATGATTGCAGGCCCCAGCGAAATTCTTGTTATTGCCGATGAAAACTCAAATCCCACCCATATTGCGGCGGATTTGCTTTCTCAGGCAGAGCACGATAAGCTTGCAAGCGCAGTTCTTGTTACTCCCTCAAAGAAGCTTGCCGAAGAGGTTTCAAAGGAGCTTGAGGTTCAGATTCCCTTGCTTGAAAGATCTGAAATTGCGAGGGCTTCCATAGACAGTAACGGAAAAATAATTATCTGCGAAACCCTTGAAGATGCTTTTGAGATTTCAAACGAAATTGCGCCCGAGCATCTTGAACTTTTCCTTGATAATCCCTTTGATTATCTTGACAGAATCCGTCACGCCGGATCGGTATTTATGGGCAAGAATACTCCCGAGGCTCTGGGAGATTACTTTGCAGGCCCGAACCATACTCTGCCCACAAGCGGAACGGCAAAATTCTCAAGTCCTCTTTCAGTATCGGATTTCGTTAAGAAAACTCAGTATATATATTATTCAGAGGATGCATTAAAAAAGGTTGCAAAGAAGGTTGAAGCCTTTGCAAAAAGCGAAGGTCTCACCGCTCACGCAAAAAGTGCGGTAATACGTTTTGAGGAGTAAAAAATGAGCAGATTTTTAAGCGGCAAGCATTCCGGACTTATTCCGTATACTCCGGGAGAGCAGCCGAAAAAGCAAAAATTCATAAAGCTTAATACAAATGAATCCCCCTTCCCCCCGTCGGATAAAGCAATAAAAGCTGCTTCTTGCGCGGCAACGGGGCTTAACCTTTATTCCGATCCCGAATGCTCTGCTTTTCTTGATAAACTTTCGGAAACTACGGGATTAAATAAAGAAAAGCTGATTGCAACAAACGGCTCGGATGAGATTTTAAATTTCATTTTTGCCGCCTTCTGCGACGAAGAGCATCCTGCGGTATTTCCGGATATTACTTACGGATTTTACAAGGTATTTGCCGCTCTTAACGGAGTTCCTTACGAGGAAATCCCCTTAAAGGAGGGTTTCACGGTAGATATTGAAGATTACTGCGGAATCGGTAAAAACATTTTTCTTGCAAATCCCAATGCCCCCACGGGAATATATATTCCCTTAAGTGACATTGAAAGAATTCTTAAAACCAATCCCGATAATATTGTTGTTATAGACGAGGCGTATATTGACTTCGGAAGTGAAAGTGCAATATCCCTTCTCGATAAATATAAAAACCTTATCGTAACACAAACCTTTTCAAAATCCCGTTCCATGGCAGGAGCAAGGCTGGGATTCGGAGCAGCAGATGAAGAAATCATAAAGGATCTTAACACAATCAGATTTTCAACAAATCCCTACAATGTTAATTCAATGACCCTTGCGGCGGGAATCGGTTCACTTTCGGATAATGAATATACCGCTTCCAATTGCAGAGAGATAATAAGGGTAAGAGAATATACAAAAACTCAGCTTAAAAATCTGGGCTTCATATTCCCCGATTCAAAAACGAACTTCATTTTCGCCTCCCGCCCCGGAATTGAAGGAAAGCTTCTTTACTCAAAGCTTCGTGAAAAGGGTATTTTAGTAAGACATTTCGATACAGAAAGACTTACCGCTTATTTAAGAATAACGGTGGGAACAGAGGAGCAGATGAATGCCCTCATAAATGCACTTAAAACTATTATGGAGGAAATCTTATGAGAACTTCTGAAATAAAAAGAACCACAGGCGAAACAGATATTTATTTAAAGCTTAACCTCGACGGAAACGGCGAAAGAACCGTTGATACCGGATGCGGATTTCTTAATCATATGATGGAGCTTTTCGCTTCTCACGGAAAGTTCGACCTTGAATTAACCTGTAAGGGTGATATGGAGGTTGATGCTCACCATACTGTTGAAGATGTGGGAATCTGCCTTGGAACTGCTTTTAAGGAAGCTCTTGGTGATAAAAAGGGAATTACCCGTTACGGAAGCATGCTTCTTCCCATGGACGAATCCCTTATTCTTACGGCAGTTGATATTTCCGGAAGAGGTCACCTTGTCTGCGACCTTGATATTCCCTCTCCCAGAGTGGGAAATTTCGATACCGAGCTTTGTGAGGAATTCTGGCTTGCATTTATCCGCACCTCGGGAACAACTCTTCATATCAGACAGCTTTCCGGCACAAATTCACACCACATTATTGAAGGAGTTTTCAAATCGGCGGCAAGGTCTTTAAGAGCGGCAGTTGCCATTGATGAAAAGAATGCTGATTCGATTCCTTCAACAAAAGGAGTTCTCTGATGATTGCGATTATTGATTACGGAGTGGGAAACCTTTTTTCCCTTAAATCCTCCCTTTCCGCCATCGGTGCAGAGACAGTTGTTACCGATGATGCAAAGGTTATAAAAAATGCAGATAAAATTCTTCTGCCCGGAGTCGGAGCATTTAAGGATGCGGCAGATAAGCTTAAGGCAGGCGGATTTGATACATTGATAAAGGATGAGGTAAAAAAAGGAAAGCCTCTTCTCGGTATATGTCTTGGTATGCAGATGCTTTTTGAAAAAAGCTATGAATACGGAATTCATGAGGGACTTGGACTTATAAAGGGAGAAATAAAGCCTCTTTCGGGATACGTTCCCTCTCATCTTAAAATACCTCAGATTGGCTGGAATGCCCTTGATATCACGGGAGAAGAAAACGGACTTTTCAGATACATAAAAAACGGCGAACACGTTTATTTTGTTCATTCATATTACGGCGCTGACTGTGATGAAAGCACCGTTGCAACCACCGAATACGGTGCAACCGTAACTGCGGCTGTTGCAAAGGATAACGTTTACGGCTGTCAGTTCCATCCCGAAAAAAGCGGAGCAGTCGGTCTTAACATTCTTAAAGCATTTTGTGAGGGGGTTTAAAATGAATATTTTTCCTGCAATTGATTTATATGAAGGAAAGGCTGTGCGTCTTCTCAAAGGTGAATACGATAAAATGACGGTCTACAGCGAAAATCCTCTTGAAATTGCTCTCGATTTTGAAAATCAGGGCGCGGAATTCATTCATATTGTTGACCTTGAAGGTGCAAAAACGGGAGAAACTCCCAATTTATCAACAATTGAGCATATTATTAAAAATACAAAGCTTTTTACTGAGGTTGGCGGAGGAATCCGCAGTATGGAGGTTATTGATAAATATGTAGCCGCCGGAGTTAACCGTGTTATTCTCGGAACTGCCGCAGTAAAGGATGAAGACTTCTTAAAATCCGCAGTTTTAAAATACGGTGATAAAATTGCCGTAGGGGTAGATATTAAGGACGGATATGTTGCAATAAAGGGCTGGACGGAAAAATCCGAATATACCTGCTTTGATTTCTGCGAAAAAATGGAGAAACTTGGAGTTAAAACAATAATCTGCACCGACGTTTCCAGGGACGGTGCAATGGAAGGCACAAACCACGGCTTATACCGTGAGCTTTCCGAAAAATTCGGCATTGATATAACTGCATCGGGAGGAGTTTCTTCCATTGAAGATATCCGCCGTTTAAAAGCTCTTGATATTTACGGCGCAATCATCGGAAAGGCTTACTATATCGGTGCAATAGATTTAAAGGAAGCAATCGAGGTGGCGAAATGAAAAAGGGTACATGCATAATTTTATCTTTCATTATGCTGTTTTCATACTTCATTTCATCTCGCGCAAATTCTCCTGTCACCATATTCATAAACAATACTCAAATTGCTACAGATCAGCCTGCAACGATAATTAACAACAGAGTAATGGTTCCCGTAAGGGCAATCTCTGAAGCCTTGGATTGCGAAGTAACCTGGGACGAAGCAACTCAGAATGTATATATTTCTACGAAGTTTAAGGCACAAACAATCGTAGATTTCAAAATTAACCGCTCCAAAATGATTATCAAAAACAGACGCAAAGACACGGTTGTTACACTTGATTCAGCTCCCGTTATCATCAACGGAAGAACACTCGTTCCCCTAAGGGCTATTGCCGAAGCCCTTTGCACCATTGTTGAATGGGATGCTGATACAAGATGTGTGAACGTTACTGAATTGTATGATGAAGTTAATTACGTTGAAAGAAACCTTTTTTTAGTAAAAAAAGACGGAAAAACCGGCATCGCTGATATAAATAAAAATATTTTATTGCCTATTGAATACGATTCAATAGAATCGACTCAATACGATTATTTGGATTTGTTTACCAACGGCTATGCAAAGGTGAAAAATGATTCAAAATACGGTTTGATTGATAGTGATTTGAATATAATTCTTCTACCTGATTACGATTATATAAAACCTTATGATAACGGGTATATTGTTATATCACGTGATAAAAAATATGGAATAAGTGATTCAAAAGGAAACATTATTCTGCCATTGGAGCATTACGACGTTAAAGTTGTCACCCAAATCAATCAGTTTATTATACAGACAAACGACCACAAATTCGGAACGGCGGATAATAATGGTAATATAATTATTCCGCCTGAATATGATGCTCTTTATTACGATGCCTGCTATTATAATGCAGAAAAAAACGGTCAATACGGTATTCTGGATACGAACGGAAATATCGTTATTCCATTTGAGCATCATTCACAGATTAATGTTCACAGTCCAGAATGCATCGAAATAAAAAAAGATGGAAAATACGGTTTTATAAATCATAAGAATGAATTAACAATTCCTGCAATATACGACTTTGTATATCCCCCTAATGCACATAACTCATATACTTATGTACGAAAAGATGGTTTAGAAGGACTTATTAATATCGAAACAGGCAAATTGATAATTCCCGCAGAATACCATAAAGTTATTTATCTGAGCAATGGACTAATTTCCGTAGAACGCAACAGTAAAAAAGGGTATTTGAACGAAAAGGGCAACGAAATAATTCCTATTATATATGATAGTATTTCCTTAACTAAGTTCGGTCAGTATGTTGTTGAAATCAACGGAAAATACGGTATCATTGACGAAGCCGGAAAAACTGTTGCTGATACTGTATACGATACCATTGAAGTGCTTAGCGGAAGTGGTTACTATAGAATTTCAAGTGATGGAAAATTCGGAATTATTGATATAAAGGGTAATGTTGTTGTACCGATGATATATCGGTCGGTATACTCTCAAGGAAGTCAATATTTTCAGGTGTCCGAAGGCGAAACTCAAAAAATTATTGACCGTAATGGTGATACTCTTTTCTTCATTGACGAATATGACACCGTAAATAATAGCGGTGACTACTTCGATGTAAGTAAAAATGGGTTATACGGGATTCTGGATAAAAGCGGCAACGTGGTAATACCGCTTATGTTTGACTTTTGTTATTGGTTCGCAGACGGGCTTGCCTGCATAGGAAAAGACGGGAAAAAGGGAATCGTGGATAATACAGGTAGATTCGTTATTCCCAATATCTACGACCATATATATGCATTCAGCGAAGGAATTGCGGTCGTAACGAACGGAAACAACTTCGGTGCTATCAACAGAAATGGTAATGCTATTCTGCCTTTGATATATGAATATGTAGGACCATGCTGCGAAGGATATTCAATAATCCAGAAGGATATACAACGGGGATATGCTGATTCAACCGGAACAATCGTTATTCCTGCCATATATGATAATGCGGAAAATTTCAAAAATGGACGTGCAAAGGTATCTAAAGGAAACGAAACCTATTACATTGATAAAAACGGTAACAGAATTGAGTGAGGTAACAAAATGATAACAAAAAGAATAATCCCCTGCCTTGACGTTAAAAACGGAAGGGTTGTAAAGGGAGTGAATTTTGAAGGCTTATCCGATGTTTCCTGCCCCATTGAGCTTGCGGAGTATTACAGCGCAAACGGTGCTGATGAGCTTGTATTTTATGATATTACCGCTTCTGCCGAAGGAAGAGCTCTCTTTACGGATATCTTAAGAGAGATTGCCGAAAAGGTTTTCATTCCCCTTACCGTGGGCGGAGCAATAAACACCGTGGAGGATTTTGACCGGGTGCTTAAATGCGGAGCAGATAAGGTAAGCGTTAATTCCGG
>JAZQFU010000077.1:0-4330 GCA_045539675.1 Clostridia bacterium
ATATGACCAATTTGTTCAATCGCATGATCACCCAGCTCTTCAAAAATTCCTTCAACATAGGTATGGCGGAATTCCATTCTGTCACCGTAGCCTAAAAAAGCTACGGCAAAAACCGGTTGCCCGTCATAGGAATCAAAGTCAAAAACGTTTGCATAATCGGTTCTGTAATCGGAATCCTTGTATTCCATTCCGGGGCCGTCAATAACCGGTGGCTTTTTCAGTGCGCATCCGAAAAGGGAAGTAATAACCGTTAATACAGATATAATACTCATAATTCTCTTCCTCATATAATCACCCTGCATACATTATATTATTAAAACATTCGTCTTCGGGAATGCCGTTTACTTTGTGCGGAAAATCCTCCGAATCATAGTGTATTCTTAATTCATGTCCGCTTTCTGTTTTCATATCTATATACGTTTTTCCGTCTGTTCGTAAGGGATAAAATGTGGTTCCTTCGGGAAAGACTGTTTTTTCTTTTCCGGGAAGAAGCTCAGCTTCGAAGGAAACCGAGGAGTTTAATCCGAACTCGCTTTCAATGTTATAGTATTCATCGGTCATTTCCAGAGAACCGTCTGATTCATTAATTCTATAACGTGATTTTCCGTCTCTTGTGCCAAGAAGATTCATTCGTGTTGTAAGCATAAAGTCGTCAGGATTATTGAATACCGTGCGGTAAACAGTTCCAGTTTCAAAGCCTTCCTCAATATAGGTTCCCGAAAATTCCTTTCCGTAGTATTCTCCGATTTGACTGATGCCGTCTTTTTCAATATCAATCATACATATGATATGATAATCGTTATCGGTTTTTGAATCATAGCATATATAGTTTTTGTTTTTCATATGAACGAGATATACATCATAATAATAAGCATAGTTTATTTCGTCTGTATAGGTGTTGCTGTTTACGGTAACAGAAAATAAATTATACGATCCACCGTAGTTGTCCGGAGTAGTTTCCGTATATATTATATCTTCTTTTCCGTCATCTTCAGTTAAGTCAAAATCCGTATTAATATTAAAGGGGAGAGATAGCGCATAATTTTCGGGAGCTTCGGTGAATTCCTTTGCAAACATACCGGGATATTCATCGAAATATATTTTCGCTGATAAAGTTCCGAATACAAAAGCTGCTATTTCATAAGGACTGAACCAGAAGGTTATTCCCTGATAATCAACTGTCCATGTGAATTCTTCGGGCTTGTATTTACTCAAGGTATCCTTAAGCTCGGAAAAATTGATATGAGAATGCTTTTCGGTAAGCTTTTTTTCAAGTATTTCAGGAAGCTTGTCTGTGTCGGTCAGGATGTCTTTAAGCTTCAGAGCTTTTCCTGTTTCGGGATTATAATTAGCGGATACAACATAATAATCAGGATGAACGCCTCCGTAGTATCGGGTTACGTTTTCAAGGAAGCTTATAATACGGTTATCAGCTCTCTGTATATGTACTGAGGCTTCAGCATAAAGGTTGGTTGGAGCTTCCTCCTCAGGTAAATCCTTTGCGATATCTGTCATATCCTTCATTATTTCTTCCGAATCGGCAAGACTTTCTTTGTTGTAGCTTTCAAGAGCAGAAGAAAGCTTCGGATATAATTTGCTGTGAGCTTCGGAAAGCTTAATCTTCTGCCATTTTATTATTACGCTGTTTTCGTTTTCGTACCATTCCTCAAGAAAGGCATCTCCCGTCATAATCTCAATAAAAGACAATGCGGAGTTATTTTCCGTAACCGGCTGTGTGTTTTCCGTAATTACATCAGCATTTTGGGGATTTGCATTATTCTCCGGAGGGTTCTGAAGACAACCTGTCATGGAGATAACCGAGCAGATTACTGTAAAAAATGTCAGAAATCTTTTTGCTTTCATACATATTCTCCTTTCATAAGCTGCAAGGGGATGATAGTCATTTTTCTTAATAGAATAATTTCATTTAATATCTTCGTCTTATGATAAATATGCTTCTTATCAAAAACCTCTTTATATTAAAAGGTCTTTGATAAGAGGGGGCTGTAAAGAAATTTTTACAGCCCCGTGATATCAGAATCCCGATACTTTGAAGAGAACGATTTCGTCTCCGTCAACGCCTGCCTGATAAACCTGTGCAAGCGCAAGGAATCCGCCGTCAGGAAGTGCAGTCATTTCATAAATCCATATATTGTCGTCGGAAAAACCGAATAACTCTTCCGCATCAACCTCGCCGATTATTGCACCCTCATTATTAACGAAGGTCATTTTTTCAACAGAGGATGAAACATATCCGTTTGCTGTTTTTGTAGCAGCAGAGGGGAGTGAGCCTGCCAGACAACCGGATGACAGCATAAGCTGATTTCCGTTTAAATCGTAAGCGCCGATAATGTTGTTTTGAGCATCGGAGCCGGCGAGGAGAACAGTATCGTTAACGATTTCAATA
Organism: Clostridia bacterium; assembly: GCA_045539675.1. Classification (GTDB taxonomy): domain Bacteria; phylum Bacillota; class Clostridia; order UMGS1840; family HGM11507; genus JAZQFU01. The sequence goes on from JAZQFU010000077.1 coordinate 2,408, forward strand.
ACGTTTATGCTTTCGAAAGTTCCGAGATTTGCCTGACCGTTAATTGTCCAGTCAGCTTCAACGCCGTCTTTTATTACAGTAATTTTCTCTCTGCCGGGGAAGAAGGTTAAAGCAAAATCAGTATTTTTTGAAAGAGTAATCTCGCCGGAAGCAACAGCTTCGCCGGTTGCATTTGTTTCCGGATCATAAATTGCAGCTTCAAAAACTCCGCCATCCGCATAGATTCTGCCGTTTTTATCTACGCCGATGGAATCACCGGTATCTTCAACGGTTACTGTTTTAACGTATGTAAGATTTGAGCCTTCAAGTGTATACATTTTAACTTCTGTTCCGCCGGTTGAAACATATACGGTGTTGCCTAAAACATCCATATCCGGATTATATGATTCATTATAGATAGCAGGAGTTTCAAAGGGAAGAAATTCTGCAGTAAGGGTATAGTTGCTGACTATTGCAGATGAAGGAGCGGGAACAGCAGGCTCTCTCGGAACACTTTCCGCTACAGGCTCTTCAACTTCGTTGTTGCATGCTGTGAATGTGAAAACCATAATCAATGCTAAAAATAAAGCTAATAATTTTTTCATTTTTTTACTCTCCTTTAATCTCTTTTATTCCTTTGTATTTGATTGAATTCAGAATATCCTGAACCTCTTTCTGGCCGAATATTTTTTCCATATCGGTTGTCTCGGTATCAATAAGCTCGCCGGCGGGAGCAACATATGCGAAAAGGAATACCTGATTATCCATTTCATCAGCAAGCTTTAAGCAAATTTCGTATTCATAGTCGTCGTAAAGATACATATATCCGTCAAATCCGGAATACTTTATTTCCTTATAGCCCTCCTCGGAAGATGCATCTTCCTTAAAGCTTTCATATGTATCATCGAAATAAAGATAAAGCTCAACCGAGAAGTCTTTTGCTTCATTTACGAGTAATGACTCATCTTCATTTGTGTTAGTTGATTCGTCAATAACGGTTCCGTTGCCATAGCCTACGGAAACTGTTGCTTTTATTGTTTCATCATCGTCGCAAAGCTGGGTAAGAGTAACGGATGAACCGCCTCCGCAAGAGCAAAGTGATAAAACAAATACTGATATAAGAATAACTGATAAAAACTTTTTCATCTTAATCCTCCGATACTAATTAATCTTTGCTTCAGCTGCATCGGCAGCTCTTGTGTATTTTGCAAGTCCGCCTGTATTCGCATCATCCATAGCGTTCATATTCTTTTGGATTTCTGCCTGTTGTTCCTCTGTCATTTCGCCACCTGCTTTTGCAACCTTTACTGCTTCGACTGCAGTTTTTGCAAAGCCGATTGCACCCATAAGATTACGTTTTTCCTCTTTGTTCATTCCAAATTGGAAGAGTGCAGTATCTCCGTCATAAACACCAAAGATACGATTGAAATGACGAATTGCATTTTCTGCATATTTGAGATAATTTTCTTTTTCTCTATCGTTTGTAGCAAAGCAAACTGTAATTTCTTCTGTGATATACGGATGAGCACGAAGACCTTTTCTCATAGTGGTCATATCATCTCTTCCGCCAACCAATCTGATTTTAATACCACCTTCACCAAATACAATTTCCTTCTTGCCATTTTCTGTTTCTTCTTCAGATTCTTCTATGTAAGGCTCATAGCTCGATACCTGATCGTAACGGAAAAGTTCTTTTGGATATTGTTCTTTACCATCTTTAGATCCGTCTATGATACGGAACATTCCGATATCATCGAAAAATTCTATACCTTGTCTTGAAGTAGCAGAAGGGTATCTTTCTGATCTTTCGCCTGCAAGTGCTACCTCCTTGTAAATGCGGTCAGAGCGTTTCATATACTCCATATGACCTCTAAGTTCATCCTTGGTGAATCTGTACTTCTGAATGTGGAACGAACACATATCATCGCACTTTGAACAGATATA
>JAZQFU010000078.1:0-2388 GCA_045539675.1 Clostridia bacterium
ATAACTCTTATTAATGAGCTTGAAGCCGGGGGTAAAACCTTTAAATTTCTCGGAAGTTACCTGGAATCTTAAAATTTCAAAAAGCACGAGCTGTAAAAAATGATTTTTTACAGCTCCGCAAAATGTCTTAAAAGTCGTTCTTCCGCAGTTAATCTTAAATATGCATTTTATTATCCTTGCTACATTAAAAATGCAATTGTTAAAAATTATAATTCCGCAGTAACGGCAGCAACTAAATCAGATAATGTTGCTGCTTTTTTTATTGCCTTCGGAAGTCTTTTGTTATCAGGAAAGTTCAGTGCAAGATACTCCCATACTTCTTTCAGCTTATGAAGGGTAAAGGTATCTGAAAGAAGCACCTGCATATATTCTTCGGAAAGGCGTTTTGTAAAGTATATAAGCTCTTCCCTTTTAAGCAAATCTCCGCCCTTTATTTCCCTGAATATTGCAGGATTCTTTACTGCTCCCCTGCCTATCATTACTCCGCATATCCCGGGAAATTTTTCCGTTACGGCTTTATAATCCTCTGTATTATAAACATCTCCGTTATAGCAAAGGCTTCCCGTATTTTTTCCGTATATCAGGGAAAATGCCTCAAGGTCAGCTTTTCCCTTATAAAATTCACTTCTTATTCTGGGATGTATTATAATTCTTTCAAAGGGATATCTGTTAAAAAGGTTTATTATCTCTTCCGAATTCTCTTCCGAGTATCCGATTCTTGATTTAACACTTATTTTTATCTCTGACTCTGCAAATATTTCATCCAGAAATTTTCCCGTGTCTTCAAGGTTTTTAAGCATCGCAGAGCCACGGTTTTTCTTAACTACCGTCTGTGCGGGGCAGCCCATATTGATATTAACCTCTGAGTATCCGAGTTCCCTAAGCTTTTTTTCGAATTTAAGAAAGGTTTCGCTTCTGTTTACCAGAACCTGAGGAATAAGGCGGATTTCCCCGTTAAGCTCGGGATGAATATCCTTAAGACCCTTTCTGCTCAGTCTTTCGTTATCCGAAGGGGTTATAAAAGGGGAATAATATGCATCACAACCGCCAAACACTTCATTATGAACTTTTCTGTATACATATGTGGTTATTCCCTCCATGGGGGCGAAATAAAGCTTCATCCTCTTCTCCTTACGGTTTTAATTCTTTGCATATCATATTTTCTTATAAAATCCCCGGTATCTGCACCCTTTTTGAGATAATGGCAGAGAAGCTCCGCCGCCGCAAAGCTATCGCTTCCTGCGTTATGGTGCATAAGTCTGATATTCAGACGGTCACACAAGGTATTAAGCTTATGATCGGGACTCTCGGGAATAAAAACCTTTCCCATTGCACAGGTGCAGGCATAGTATACATAAGGCTTCCATTCAATCCCGTAATCCTTCAGACACTTTGCAAGAACACTCATATCAAAGGGAGCATTATGCGCCACCAGAATTCCCTTATCCATAATTCTTTCAAGCTTTATCCATATCCGTTCAAAATTGGCTTTTTCCTTTACCATTTCGGGAGTAATTTTCGTAAGCTCAATATTGAACCGGTCAAATTCACATTCGGGATTAACGAGACTGTAATACTTTTCCGTTATTTCTCCGTTTTCCACTACCGTAACACCGATTGAGCTCATTCTGTCGTTTCTGAAATTCGGTGTTTCCACGTCAAAAACAATATATCTGTTATTCATTTTCATCACCGCATAATTAACACAAAATACATCAGATTCAAGTATATCACTTATAAAGACAATATGCAATAAATTTTTATCATGCATTAATTATTCTTTTTAAGGAAATAATACTCACAAATAACAACAAAAGGAGTCAGAAGATGATAACGGAAGAAAGAATAAAAAAGCATCTTGATAAGGATATTAAAAGCGCTGAAGCAAGCGGGCTTTTGACAGCCCTTATAAAATCCGTAAGCGAAATATCAAAGGAAAAGAAAAAAAACGATAAGGGTAAAAAGCTTTACTATATTTCTGCGGAATTTCTCATCGGAAAGCTTCTTATAAATAATCTGATAAACCTTGGGCTTTATAATGAAACCGAAAAAATACTTAATAAATACGGGAGAAGCTTAAACGAACTTGAAGAGCTTGAAGCAGAGCCCTCCCTCGGCAACGGAGGACTCGGGCGGCTTGCTTCATGCTTTCTTGATTCCGCCGCCTCTCTCGGTCTTAACGCAGACGGAATAGGTCTTAATTACCGGTTCGGACTTTTCAGACAGAGCTTTGAAAACAATTCACAAAAAGAGCTTCCCGACCCATGGATAAATAACGACTGTTTTCTGACGGACAAAGGGAAAAATTACAAGGTTCATTTCAAGGATTTCAGCGTTACATCAAAGCTATACGGTATTGACATTACGGGCTACAGGGGAAAAGTCAAT
>JAZQFU010000079.1:0-3873 GCA_045539675.1 Clostridia bacterium
TCGGAAGCCGATGTTTTTCTTTATACTCATTCCGATATGGAGCCATGGGCTGAAAGAATAATTTCGACTGCAGGAGAAAATACAGAGGTAGTGAGACTTGCAGATTCTGTTGAGCTTGCCGAGATGCATGAGGGGCATAACCATAAGCAAGACCCTCATATATGGACAAGTCCTTTGAATGCCGTAAAAATGGTTGAAAAAATATCTGAAGTGTTTTCTGAAAAAGATCCCGGTAATTCGGAAGCGTATAAAAAGAATGCCTCTGAATTTATTGAAGAGCTGAAAGCTCTTGATTCCGAATTCAGGAAAATTGTTTCGGAGGCTAAAAGGAAAAAGATCGTTTTCGGAGGCAGATTTGCTCTTTTATATTTTGCAGAGGAATACGGTCTTACGGTTAGTGCCGCCTTTGACAGCTGCATATCCGAATCCGAGCCGGGGGCGGGAACTGTTGCAAGGCTTACCGACGAAATAAGAAATGAAAAAATACCCGTGATATATTATGAAGAATTAACTGAGCCCAAAACCGCCATGGCAATCGGGGAATCAACAGGAGCAAAGCCCTTGCTTCTTCATTCCTGCCATAATGTTTCAAAGGAAGAATTTGAAAAAGGAATCGGATATATTGATCTGATGAAGCAAAATGTAATCAATTTAAGGGAAGGTTTGAACTGATGCTGTTTGAAATGAGAAACATTAGTGTTTCCTACGATAATCTTAAGGTCCTTTCAGATATCAGCTTTAATATGAATGAAGGGGAATATATCTGTGTTATAGGTGAAAACGGAGCAGGGAAGAGCACGCTTTTGAAAACCCTGCTGGGACTTATCAAGCCGGATTCGGGAAAGCTTGATTTTAAAATTTCCCGTAATCAGGTGGGATATTTATCTCAGCTTAAAACAGGGCAGAAGGATTTTCCCGCAAGCGTGTATGAAATTGTTCTCTCCGGCAGGCTGAATAATAAAAAGCTTATTTCCTTTTATAATTCAAATGATAAAAGGGAAGCTGATTCCGCAATGGAAAGACTTGGCATTTCCGAGCTTAAGAATAAAAACTACCGTGAGCTTTCCGGAGGTCAGCAGCAACGTGTTATGCTTGCAAGGGCGCTTTGCAGCGCAAAAAAGCTTCTCGTTCTTGATGAACCCTCATCAGGGCTTGATCCTTTGATTACCGATGAATTCTATAATATGATAGCAGAGTTAAATAAAGAAGGAATGGCAATTTTTATTGTAACTCACGATATGAGAAGACCTATGGAGGATGCGGATAAAATTCTGCATCTTAAACACGGCGGAGAGTATTTTTTCGGAACCTCCGGTGAATATAAAGAAAGCGGCTTCGGCGGCGGATTCGTAAAGGAATAGATTATGCTTACTCAGATTTTTTCGTATGATTTTATGGTGCGTGCCCTCATTGCAGGAATTTTTGTTTCACTCTCTTCTGCATTGCTTGGTGTGTGCCTTGTGCTTAAAAGATATTCAATGATAGGAGACGGACTTTCCCATGTAAGCTTTGGTGCATATGCCCTCGCTTTCGCTCTCGGCGTTGCCCCCATAAAGCTTGCAGTACCTATAGTTATTGTTTCTGCTTTTCTGCTCTTAAGATTAAGGGAAAACAGCAAGGTGAAGGCAGATTCGGCAATTGCCCTTATTTCTACAGGCTCTCTTGCCGTGGGGGTAATGGCAACCTCTCTTTCGGGAGGAATGAATATAGATATTATGGGTTATATGTTCGGAAGCATTCTTACGGTTGGAAAAACCGAAATGATAACCTCTGCTTTGCTTTCGGGAATAATCGTGATGCTGTTTGTAGTTTGCTATAATAAAATTTTCAGCGTTACCTTCGATGAAAGCTTTGCGGCGGCAACGGGAATAAATACGGGGTTTTATAATAAGCTTATCGCAATACTTACCGCTCTTGTTATTGTAATAGGAAAAGAAATAATGGGAACAATGTTAATATCTGCACTTCTTGTTTTTCCGCCCTTGACCTCTATGAGAATCTTTTCTGATTTCAGAAAGGTTGTTATTTCATCCGCGGCAGTTTCGGTTGGGTGTTTTATTATCGGGCTTCTGCTTTCGTTTTATTTTTCACTTCCGGCAGGAGCAAGCATTGTTTCCGCAAATATCGCAATGTTTTTAATATTCTCCGCAATTGAAAAAATATTGAAAAAATTTTACTATAATAATTGACAAAAAATAGCAAAAAGTAGTATAATACAAGATAAATTAAATTACGGAGGAATTTATATGTCAAGTAATGTAAGACCCGAATCAATGGTTCGTATAACAACCAAAGAGCTTGCCGATGCATATATTGCGGAGCAGATTGCCGAGGTTCGTGCTCAGGTGGGAGATAAGAAGGTTCTTCTCGCACTCTCCGGAGGCGTTGACTCTTCGGTTGTGGCTGCTCTTCTTATTAAAGCAATCGGAAAACAGCTGGTTTGCGTTCATGTTAATCATGGACTTATGCGTAAAGGCGAAAGCGAAAACGTTATAGAGGTATTCAAGAATCAGCTTGATGCAAATCTGATTTACGTGGATGCAACAGACAGATTTTTAAATCTTCTTGCCGGAGTAGATGAACCTGAAAGAAAAAGAAAGATTATCGGCGGAGAATTTATCAAGGTTTTCGATGAAGAAGCGGCAAAGCTTACTGATATTAAATTCCTTGCTCAGGGAACAATTTATCCTGATATACTCGAAAGCGACGGAGTAAAAGCTCACCATAACGTCGGAGGTCTTCCCGAAGAGATGGAAATGGAGCTTGTTGAACCCGTAAAGCTTCTTTTTAAAGATGAAGTAAGAGTTGTAGGCTCCGCTCTCGGACTTCCCGATGAGATGGTTTACCGTCTGCCCTTCCCGGGACCCGGTCTTGGAGTTCGTTGCCTCGGCGCAATCACAAGAGACCGTCTGGAAGCCTTAAGGGAAGCAGACGCAATTTTAAGAGAAGAGTTCGATATTTGCGGACTTGCGGGTAAAGTTTGGCAGTATTTCATCGCCGTTCCCGATTTGAAGAGCGTTGGTGTAAAAAATGATAAAAGATATGAAGGCTGGCCCGCAATAATCCGTGCCGTTAATACTACCGATGCAATGACCGCAACAATAGAAGAAATCCCTTACGATATTCTTCATAAAATCACTCAGAGAATCACCGCAGAGGTTGAAGGAATCAACCGTGTGCTCCTTGATTTGACTCCGAAGCCTGTTGGAACGATAGAGTGGGAGTAATACCTAATGGCTTACAAGTGCCCGAAAACCCTTGGAAATAAAGGGCTTTCGGGCATTTTATGTTTTAGTGCAAATGCCTTTGCAACACTTTTGCAACACGCAACGCTAAAAATGCAAAAAGGAATAGTTGCAAGTGGCTATAAAGTTAAGTTCGGAGGAAGTAAATCACCTTGATTTTGTACTTTCTTCAAGAAATATATTTACAGGACATCAAGCAGCGGCGATCTGGTAAAGTACCGGTCGTCGCTTTGTAATATTGTAAGTATTTTCTCAATCTATATTTTTAAAAATAGCCGCACATTTCATGCCCCTGATCCGTTAAACATTATGAAGGGAGGCTTCGTTGAAAATGAATGTTGAAAAACAATACGACAAAATATACCGCTATTGCTATTTCAAGATGTATGATGTTCAAATAGCACAGGATATTACACAAGAAACCTTTCTTCGTTTTTACAAGCAAGGATTAAATCTTGGCAGTGACAAAGAACTGCCCTATTTATATACAATTGCAAAGAATTTGTGTATAGATCACTTTCGTAGGCGGACGACTGAAAGCTTAGAGGAAATAACAGAAGAAGTTATAGATGACCCAACCGAAGACCTGATAAGTAATTTAACATTAAGAATGATAATGTCAAAATTA
>JAZQFU010000080.1:0-11394 GCA_045539675.1 Clostridia bacterium
TCCGGTACGGTATGAGGTTATAACAACAAGGTCGTACTGCCCGTTTCCGTCATTATCAATAAGCTTCATTTCACCGTCCGTAACCTTAAGCTGACTTTCGTTATAGGAGCTTAAGGCTCTTCCGTTATAAATATATGCCGCCGTGGAGGAAAGCTTTTTAACATATTCCTTTCCTTCCTCCTCATATTCAACGCTTCCGTTTTTTATTGCCGGAAAGTTATCGCCGGAAAGGATAAGCTCTTTGTTCTTTTTAGAAAGCTTATAGGTAAGAATTTCCTCGGTATCCTCATCATAATATGCCGTTACCCTGTAGCCCAGAAGGTCGGTCATATCATAACGCATGGAAATAAGTGCCTTTCCGTCAACGGAAACATAATTTCCCACATTGATTTCCGCTTTTTCAAGGGTTGTGAGTCTGTTTCCGTCAACAACACCCTCTACGGTCAGAATTCCTCTGTATTCGCTGAGAACGGTTTTACCCTCGGTTTTACGTCTTATGATTTCGTTTCCGGAAACCGCTACAACCTCAAAAACCTCACAGTCCATAAAATTACGGAGAAGAACTGCAAGCTCACCGTTGGTGATTTCCTTATCCTGAGCGAATGAAATACCCTCAAGAAGTCCTGATTCGGAAGCCAGCTGATAGTAACCGCTGAACCAACCGCCCTTATACTGTGCATATTCCTCATAGCCGAGAGCTCTTACCATTGCGGTAACTGCATCCCGATAGGTAATATATTCCGAAGGACGGAAGGTATTATCTGCATTCCCTTTAAAGATTCCCATACGGTTAAGGGTTTCAACCGTTCCTGCCGCATAATGGTCGGCAGGGATATCTTTGAATACATTTCCCGCAGGAGCAACCTCTCCCACAGCAAGAATTCTTAAAAGCATTTTTGCAAAATCTGCTCTTGTTGCGGAAATTTCAAGATTGAAGTTTCCGAATTTATCGTTTTCAAGAACTCCCAGGGCAAATCCGAATTCAACTGCACGGGTTATCTCTTCACTTACCTCTTCTTCCGCCGCATAGCCTGCCGGAATACATCCTGCCGCAATAAATACTGCAAGCAATAATGCCAAAAGCTTTTTCATCAGAACTCACCTCCCGCTTCAAGTAATCCGTAAATAAGCTGAGCCGCCTCGGCTCTCGTTAATTCTCCAAGAGGTCTGAAGCTTCCGTCTTCATATCCCTTTATTATTCCTGCACCTGCAAGTGCAGAAACGCCGTCTTTTGCCCATGATGAAATCCTTCCGCTGTCCGTAAAGGATTTTTCACCTTTTATTTTTCCCTTTGCGGCTCTGAAGAGAATCGTTGCCGCCATTTCTCTTGTTACGGAAGAACCGGGAGAGAATTTTCCTTCTTCGGTACCGCTTACTATACCGTTTTCAAAAGCGGTATTGACAAAGCTGAAGAACCAGTCATTTTCCGTAACATCGGTAAAGCCTGCAGCTTTTCCGCTTCCCTTTAAGCCGAAGGCGGAAACGGTAAGCTTAATGAATTCGCTTCTTGTTACCTTATCTGCCGGAGCAAATTCCGCCCCACTCTTTCCGCTTACGATATTTTCAGCGTAAAGTGCACTTATTGCTTTCTCCGCCCATTCATATCCGGATAAATCCTTAAAGGGATGAGCTTTGTTTTCGTTGCTTTCTTCTTCTTTCTTTTCTTCGGGCCGGGTAAATGCAAGATCCTTGGATTTGGGGGCGCTTCCGCCGCCACCGCCTCCTCCTCCGCCGGAGCCTGCTCCTGAGCCTTCTGCGGCTTTAGCCGTTTTTGCCGCCTTTTCAAATGCGGCTACCGCATCGCTTATTGATTCATATTCTTTATTCATTATCACGGCATCAGCCTTTGAAGGACTTCTTAAGGTATTATAAATACTCATATCAGCCCCTGCCGCTTTCATAAGGGGAGCAATCTGCTTGTTGCTTACCGCCTTATAAATTCCGGCAATAACCGCACATTCCAATGCCTTTTCCCTGACCTCGGAGGGAGTTTTACATTCCGCCTCCCTTATAAGCTCCGCAAAATACTCTCTTGAAGCATCGGTCAGAAGCCCGGTAATTATTTCCGATACAACGGCACCAAACATATCTGCGCCCGCAACAAGCTCCTCGGAGGTAATGCTTCCGCTTATCATCCTTGCCGTTGCCACGCCGTTCACTACTGCCTTTGAAAGGCTTGCTATATCCTTAAATTCCTTAGTTTCATATGTATTTCTTTCTTCTATGATACTTGACGCACAGGTTACCTTTTCTTCCTCATCAAGCTTTGAATATGCGGTAATATCTATTCCCATAACCGCACCCAGCTCATCGAGATAAGAAATAACTGCCGAAGTATCTTCAGTTCCGTTCAGCTCTGCAAATCTTCTGTCGGTATATTTTTTGCCTATGTATTGGATTTCTCCCGAGCCAATAAGCTTACCGTTCTGAGCATAGGCGGAAACTGCAAAAAGTCCGTTTTCCTTATCAACCACGAAGGAAACCTCATTGCCTTTAACTGCATCCGCATATACGAATGCTTCTCCGCTTATTCCGTCGTCCTCAAGGCTTGCACCGTCTTTCAGAACAAATACGGTCTTTACTCCGTCTGCTTCGGGAAGGCTGATTTTTATGGTATCCTTTTCTCTGTTATATTCGGGGGTAATCAGAGAAGCCTCTCCGCTGAATTCCTCTGCATCTGCAAGAAGAGTTTTTTCGCTTCCGTCTAAGGTGTAGGAAGAAATTCCGCTTATTATTCCCGGTTCGGCTTTTCCTTTAACTGCAAAAATACGGATAAGCGATGTATCTTCAAGTATGTTTATATCCGATGAAACCGAAGCAGTCTTTTTCCCGGGGATTTCATATTCAAATGCATCTACTTTTTTAACAGTATCTGATGCATCGGTCTGCACCGCAAACACCAGGGGGAAGAAGGAATCCTCATATTCATTTATAAATTCGGCTTCAATTTTATTTTCACCGGCTGTAAGCTTATCTGCACCCTTGATGCCAATGCTTTTAACCGTCTGCCTTCTTTGCCCCGTTGTGAAGGGAATAACTGCATCACAGGTTCTTCCGGTACCGTCGTTTACTCCGGAAACCGAAAGAGTATAGTCCTCCATAAAGCCGAGATAGCTTTCGGGAATAATTTCAATACAGTTTGCATTTCCCGCAACGGGACGGACTTCTGATATTTTCGTTCCGTCGCTGAAGGCAAAATTATCTTTATTCACGCTTGCCCATACGGGAGGAGCCGTAAATTCAACAATCACGCTTCCGATTGCGGTAGACTCCGAATTCTGTACCCTTGCCTCATAGAAGCTTCCTCTTTCATATATCCTTACGTAATCGAAAAGATATTCATTATCCTTTGCAAGATAGACCGGAATAATATTGGTGAAGCTGTCTTTATTTGCCCAGTTATTTTCAAATCCGGATTCATACTTATCGGTAGAGGTTGCGATATATGCACCGTCCAGATAAAGGTCTCTTGAAGGAGTTTCTTTTTCACCGCTGTATACTATTGAAACCGTATGCCAGTCGGCAAGCTTATCAAGAAGCATAAGGTCTGTGGGCTCACTGTGATCCCATCTTACAGCCCTCTGATGCCCGAAGCCGCCGATTGAAATACCCTTTGAAGATGAATCTCTGTCTGCTCCGGCTTCAAGTCTGGAATAGGGCGAAGCACTTGTAATATACAGCTTGTATTCATAGACGAGATCGTTTCTCGGCGTTCCCGTTCCCTCAAATCTGTTTTTTATTACGGGAGTCTGAATGCTCATAGCCTTATATGCATCTGCAACACCCTTCATTGAAAGCACGGATTCCCCGCCTTCCGCAGTCTTTAAAGAAATATCCCCTTCTCCCTTTGTGAGAATCCAGCCTTCATCCGAAAGAGTATTAAGGTCGGAATCAAAATCGGTCATATAGTAAACATATTCACTTACTACGGGAATTTCTTCAAAAAGAACTTCGATTACCGAATCCTCGGTTACCGTAATGCGATACAGATTCTTATCTGCCTCGCTCTTTTTCTCTCCGTTAACCGTAAAGGATGCAACACGGAAGCCTTCCTCGGGAACGGTTACTATTTCTACGGAAGCTCCGTCATCAAAGCTTTTGCTTTCACCGTTTTCCACGGTTGAGCCCTGAAGCTTAAGAGCTCCGTTTTCGCCGTAGCTTACGGTAACGGTACGTACTCCGGTAGTGGTGAAATTAACCTCACCGGAATACCCGGCTCCGAGTCCGTCTTTAACTCCGCTTACGGTTAAGGTATAATCGGTAAATTCCGAAATTCCTTCACCGGGAATAACAATAAGAGTTTTTGAATCCTCTGCCGAGGGAATAACCTTCGAAACCTCAACTCCGCCGCTTATTGTAAATTCTGCAGCTTCAAGCGAAGACACAACGGGAGGATTTGTGAAGGTTACGGGAATTCCCGAAACTGATGCCTTCTCATGATTTTTTATCTCTACGGAAGGTGTATATTCGGGATGAAAGTATCTTACGTAGTCAAATTCGGCATAGGAGCCGGTATTGATTTTATCAAAGAGGAAGGTAAGTCCCATTGCTCCGGCATCATACCAGTTATTATCCTTACCGCTTCCGCTTTCGGTTTCTCCGGCAAGAGCGCCGTCTATATAAACCTTTCTTGTATGGTCTGTATTGCTGTAAAGAATCGTAAAGGTATGCCAGCTTGCCTGGGAATCAAGGGTTGCAAAGGCTTTGCTTACGGATTCGCTTCCGAATCTTACCTTATGCTCGCCTCTGTATCCGCCGATTACCGCCGCCGCAGTTTCGTCGTATGCTTCCGCAACGTATGTGAGCAGACTTTTGCTCTGATAGGAGGGAATTCTCACTCTGTATTCCGCAGCTATCGGAGGAAGATTATCTGTTCCTCCGGAATTTCTTACCGAAGGAAATCTTACCTTTGATGAGGTATCGGAAAGACTTCCCCCATCGGTAAGCCTTAATACCGATTCACCTGATTCGAGATTTAATACTTCATATTTGCCTGCTTCAAGCTCCTTTAAGCCGTCAAGGGAAGCTTCTCCGTAAAAATCGTTTTCATAATATACTTTTCCGGAAAGCTCCTCCGCAGCAACAAGCTGCGGAAGAGAGAGTATTGAAAGCATCATTGCAAATATGAGAGTAAGAGAAATATATTTTTTCATTTCTGCTCCTTTCACTCTGCCGCTATAAAGCCGACCTCACGGGTATTATTCCAGCCGCCGCCGGTGGAATGTCCGTTATAGGTTATTCTTACGAATCTTGCAGGAGTTTTCTTCATATCAAAGTAGTCGCCTTCCTTGGTTTTACCTGAAGCATGGCCTGAGAAGAGCTTTGTATAGTTTTCCCCGTCCGTCGAAAGCTCAATATCAACCAGCTGCTTTCTTTCATTACCGTGGTTAAATGCCAGAACAACCTCCTTGAGGGCGTGAACGCTGCCAAGGTCATATATAACCTGATGCCCGGAACCGGAAATAGGCCATGTGGTTGTAAGGTTTTTATCGAAGGTGAGCATCATTTCACTTATGGTTGCAATATCCGTTATTACATTATGAACGGGAATATTACCGATATTTTCCTGAGGCTTGCTTACTACGTTGAATTCCTTGGTTACCGAGCCGTCTGCAGAGGTTACGAATACCTTACTCTGACCGAATACGCCGGGGCATTTTTCAACTCTGTAGCTTGCACCCTTCACCTTGGGCACGGGAACAATATCGAGGCTTCCGCCATAGAACATTGCCGTATAGGTATTTCCGTTTAACTCGGCATCATTACCGTTTACAGACATTTTATAAACATCTGCATTTTTCATATCCATACCGGAATCGGCTACTGCAATCTGCGAAACCGCATCATAGTATACGCCTGCATTTGCAATTTTGCTGAGCATTCTTACGGGAGCATATAAAACTCCGCTTATTCTTTCCGCAGGCTCTGCAAAATCAAAGGTGGTTCCGTTAACGGTAACCGTCTTTGAGCCTTCGCTTATAAGTGAGAGCTTATCTGCACAGCCCAGCTCCTTAAGCATTGCCTCTGCATCAGCCATAACAGTTCCGTTTCTTAATACAGGCTCATTTTCAAATTCCATAAGCTTGCCGTTTATCTTGATATTTCTTTCGTGAGTAAATTTCTTTTCGGTTACCGAATAGTCGGTGCAATCAATAATATATTCGGAATTATCAACGGTGAAGATATATTTATTATCTTCCTTTCTCATTCCCACCTCATAGGGATCCGCCTTATCCGTATCATTCCATGAAATCGCAAAGGCAGGAGTCCATTCGGTTGCGGTTTTCGTGATTGAAAGACGCATTTTTTCAACCGTTCCGCCGCTCTTACCCGAAATAAAGGCTTCCTTTTTGTTTTCCACAATTCCGCCCTCTGCAAAAGGAGTAATAACCATATTGGTAAAGCTTCCCTTGTATGCAAAGCTTCCGTCTGCCTGCTCAACGGGGGTCTGAATCTCAGGTCTTAAACGTGTCTGATACTCATTTTCAACTGCAGATCTGAATTCATCAACAACTATAAATACCCTCTTATCCTTAAGATATAGGAAATGTCTCATAACCTTTTCAAGCTGGTGTGCTTTAATATAATAAGCCTCCAGCGAATCGGTATAAACATATGCAATATTTTCATCAAACTGAGTTTTTACAACATGAGGATTGATAATATTCTGCTGCTTGATTCTTTCGGAGCTTGCCCAGCCCATAATATCATTGCCCGCTTTGGGATCTCCTACCTGTCCGTAGCCGTTTATAAGGGGAACGTTGTGGTTTGCGGTGGTTGAAGTGGTATAATGGTCATCATTGAAAAGCCACTCGCCGTTTACGTGCATAAGGAAGTGATTGTTTGCCGCGTGCATATGCCCCATACCCAGGTCATAAAGAGCATCTGCTCTGTATTCTGCGGCATTTTTACCCATTACGTATCCGCTCTTTATGGCAATGGAATCCTCATCACCGTTCCAGCCGCCCTTTAAATAAAGATAATCTGTATCGTCAAAATGCTTGAAATAAGGATATTCCTCCGGATGCTCCTTGGGATGCTCCCCCTTGAAATTCTCATTATAGTTTATCATGAAGTAAAAATCGCCTTCATTATATTCCATATTGAATTTATTTCTTGCCTCGGCAAGCTTTTCTGCATACCATTGAATTACCGGAAGCTTATGACGGTCAGCCAGCTTGGGAATAAAGCCTATCATATCATAGCTGCTGTAGGGAGTTGCATCGTCAAAACCAAACTGATCCTTTGACGCCTGCCAGTGCTCCATGGGCAGACAGTTATAAAGAGACCAGTCTCCCGTTACTTTATATGCGTGGGAATCAAAGGCATTGATTCCAAGAACCTCTTCACAGATAGTTGCAAAGGTTGTAAGATCCTGCATTGCACCTCTGTAATAGAGATTTCCTTCGTGCCCTGTTCCGTCTGTTGCCCAGAGCTCAAGATTTTTTCTTAAGCTTGTGATTGATTTATTCATCCATACTTCCGCACCGGGATAATCATCATATATTGCCGCTCCCAGAATAAAAGCTGAGCTTCTTCCGTGAGTCATATGATTCTGCATAAAGGCGGAATTCCACCATTCTCCACCATTCATGGATTCTCCGCAGGGAACCAGTCTCGCAAGCATTTCATATCTCTGATTCGGGGTCATATCGTGATAGCACCAGTCCCAGAAAATAGATATTCCGTAAAAAGCACCTCTGGCGCCAAGCTGATTATAGCTTCCTTCCGGTGAGGAAGCTCCTGCCCATTTCGGGAAATCAAGAAGGGTATCTGCAATATAATACGCTTTCTCAAAATACTTTCTCTCTCCGGTCATTTTATAAGCAAATGCCAGCGGATAAATTGCCAGACCAACATCACTTATCCAGAGATTTTCTCCCGCATCGTCAAATTCGGGAACAGTATAGCTGAGAGACTTGTCAGCCGCTTTCATAATTCTTTCATAGGTCTGGTTAAGATAGGGGCTTGCGTTGCTTTCAATCCTTTTCTTAAGATTTTCAAATTTCTCCGCAGTCATAAGGATTCTGGGATGAACGCCTTCCAATTCCTTAAGCTTTGCTCTTGCTCCCCAGTTTACTCCGCCGGCAGTTTCACCTTCACTGCTAACCGCTTCAACCTCAAGTCTTTCCAGCTTATAATTATCAAGATATATGTATTTTCCGCTGCCCAGACTTGCCTGCATCTGATAAATACGGTAAAGATGCCCCACGGGATACTTATTATAAAGCACGGTATCGCCCACAAGCTCACCGTTCAGATATACAAGCATATGGTTATTGGTTACGTCGCCTTCAATACGAACGTGCTGCCATTGCTCCATATCATATGCGCCCACATCCATATTCGAAGAACCTCTTAAAAGCACTCTTCCGTTTGCCGTAAAGGAAAGAAGCACATCTATTTTTGAGGGCTCGGGAGCAGTCTGATACTCTGTGGTTCTTATATCCACCTTGTTACCCATGGTATTGATATCAAACTCCCAGATATAGTCTCTTACATCCTCGGCGGTATCAAAGGATTTGGTCGCAGACATCTGCATAGTTGCGGATTCCCCGTTAATCATCTTAAAGAATTTATTCCCGGTAACCTCCTCAACTGTAACCTCACCCGCTCCCAACGTTGTCCATCTGGTTGCAAGCTCAACCTTACTGTAAACATTGTTGTTTGCCGAGAAGCCGCCTGTCTCTCTCATTTCGAAGTTATCCGAGAAAAGTATTTCCGCCGCAGATACGGGGAATACAAATGCAACAGATAAAACAACAGCCAGAGCAAGAAGAAGACTCAAAACTTTCTTTGCCATAATCTCACCTTTCCTTTTTCAGATTGTATACATAAACAATGTATTCCCGGGGAAATATTGCTGCAATATTTCCCCGGTGCTGTAAGATACACCTCACTTTTCTCTTTCATTGTAGCATACATCATAGTTTATTTAAACAAAAATTCCTACACATTACCACTCCTATTCCGACTTTTTTACCAAATCAATTGACAAGCATCATTATATTGTATATAATACGAAACAGAGACGCAGACACGGTTCAGGACTGTTTGCCTTTGAAAAATATTTTGGGAAAAAGTAACAAAACAGACATTTTTAAATATAATACGGGAAAGGATGTGAGCAGAATGAGTCCGGCAGAGCTTGAAAACTTATGGCCGAAAAATATTGCCATATATTATCGCAATCAATACACAGGCGATTCTGCATCTTCTTCGCCTGTAGAGCTTCATAACGGATATGCAGAAATCCTTCAGCTTGTAAGCGGCTCAATGCTTATTAACCTTCCGGGCGGTAAAAGCATTCGTCTTATGCCGGGAGATGTTGTTTATTTCAGCGAACCCTTCCCCTGCGAATTCCTTGCAGAGCCTGAAACCGAAACGAGAAATCTTCAATTTGATCTCAGATGGTTTCTGCAAAAAAACGGGTTCTGTTTTTCTTTTTTCGCAACTTCAGAAGCCAATAACAGATACACCGTCTTCGAAAACGGTACTGAAATTAATAAGCAGCTTACAAATTTACTGGATATAGCCGAAAAGAAAGAGGAAACCAAAATAAACGAATACCTGTACGGTGCAGTATTTTCTGTTATCGGACTTCTTATAAACAACCGGATAATACGGCTTCCCGGTGATTCTGACTATAAGCTTTATGAGAAGCTTGCTTCCTCTCTTGAATATATTCAGGAAAATTTCAGAGAAAAGCTTTCCCTTGAAGATATTGCCGATATGGTGGGCTACAACAAGGATTATCTTTCCAGAATTTTTAAGTCAGCTACGGGAATGACAGTCATAGAGTTCATTAACAACATAAGGATTGAAGAAGCCAGATATCTTCTTCTTAATACAGACAAATCGGTTACCGAAATTGCTCTTGAAGCAGGCTTTGGTTCAAATGCGTATTTTTCCAGGCTTTTCCGCAAAAAATATGCCGTAACACCCAATAAATACCGCCTTAATTCCAAACGGTAGCTTACAGTGCCTCAACTTGAAAGCATATCCGGATTCCCGTTAAAAAGCTTATGAAAAACGAAGCAGCTTCGGATAATTCCCAATAGAAATCAACACTCTGAGTAATAAGAAACGGAGGTATTCTGCCGTGAAAGTAACACTCACAGAAAACAGCTATCCAAAGAATTTTTTTCAGGGACGAGTAAATTCGGCTCATACCGAAATTTCTCAGCTTAAGTCACCCTTACACATTCACGAGGATGCAAGCGAAATTTTCCTTATAAACGAGGGTTCCATATTTTGTAATTTCCATATAGGAAACAGCTTTACCGCCGAAGCCGGTGATATTGTTTTCATAAACGGCAAAATCCCTCATGAAACCGTTGCAACAATGGGAACGATAATTAATTTTCTTTTCATAGATATTACCACTCTTGTGCGGAAGTTCCATCCTCAGCTCCTCTCTGAAGGATGTATAACCTACCGTGAAGATTTCGCTGTTTTCAGGAAAGGCTCCATAGAAAACACCTTGCTTATGCCCTTTCTGAAATCCTTCCCGGAGGTGACGTCTCCGGGCTACAACGAATCAGCAATCGGTCAGGGCTATCTGATTATTGCCGCAATGCGAAATGCCGGCTTTCTCATGTTCACCGATTCCTTATCACAGAATACATTCGATGCTATGAAGCCGGTATTTGAATATCTTTATAAAAACTTCAGAGAAAATATTTCCGTTTCTGAGCTTGCCGCAAAAATCGGCTACAATGCTGACTATTTCAGCAGGCTCTTCCGAAAAGCAACGGGACGGACTGTCATAGACTATATTAACGGCTTAAGACTATCCGAAGCCCGTTACCTGCTTCTTAACACCGAAAAAACCGTTACGGAAATTGCACTCAGCGCAGGCTTCAGCTCTTCAGCGCATTTCTTCAAGCATTTCTCGCGGCGCTATTCTATATCTCCCCGAAAATACCGCTCACTTTTCAGGGAAGATCAAAAACAAATACGTTCATAAAAAAATCTGTAGTTTAATTTATATTAAAAATCCTCTTGCCAATAATATAAGCAGGAGGATTCTTTTATAATATTTTACATATTGCACGGCAACACCGTCTTTTCGAAGGTTGCCGCCTTTTTTTGCGGAGAAGTTAAGTTTAGTCTCTGTATTAGATAAGTATTGGTATGCATAAATGACCTTTTTATGAATACATAATAGAAAATGAGAGGGAGCAAGGTGTATTTCAACCTTGCTCCTTTTAGAATATATGTGCTGTTTAGTTCAACAAATTGGAATTTATCAGTATTACAACCTCTTTATCTCATTGGCAATCACAGCCACAGCTTTTCCTTTGGTATCAATTTTAATAGTACCCAATGCTTGATACATAGGTATTCTTGCTATGCTTCTCTCAATTACATCTTCAGAACGAATACCTTTTT
>JAZQFU010000081.1:0-12924 GCA_045539675.1 Clostridia bacterium
GTTTTGTCTTCCTAAGACCGCTTGGCCTCCGACTTGTCCAGAGCTTCGCGACAACATTCTGCTCCGCCACAAGGTTATGCAGATAACAAGACAGTATTTTTCTGATAATGGATTCATTGAAATAGATACTCCGATGATGATAAAGTCCACTCCGGAAGGTGCAAGAGACTACATCATTCCCAGCCGTGTGCACAAGGGCAATTTCTATGCTCTGCCGCAGTCTCCGCAGCTTTACAAGCAGCTTCTTATGCTTTCGGGAATGGATAGATATATTCAGATTGTAAAATGCTTCAGAGACGAAGACTTAAGAGCAGACAGACAGCCTGAATTTACCCAGATTGACCTTGAAATGTCTTTCGTGGAAATAGATGATGTTTTAACAGTCAACGAAGGCTTTGTTAAGAAGCTTTATAAAGAAACTCTGGGAGTAGATATCGAAACTCCTTTAAGAAGAATGCCCTATACCGAGGCAATGGATCGCTTCGGCTCCGATAAGCCCGATCTCCGTTTCGGAATGGAGCTTAACGATATTTCGGAGTGTGTTAAGAATACTGAGTTCAAAGTATTCGCATCTGCAATTGAAAACGGCGGAAGTGTCCGTTGCATAAAGGTTGACGGAAAAGACGGAGCGCCTTCACTTTCAAGAAAAGAAATTGATGCTCTCGGCGAATTTGTTAAAACCTACCGTGCCAAAGGTCTTGCATATATTATAAAGGATGAAAGCGGAATCCGTTCTTCGGTTGCAAAATTCTTAACTGAAGACGAGCTTAACGCAATCCTTGAAAAGACCGGAACAGAAAACGGAGATATCCTTCTTATTGTTGCCGATAACAATCAGGTTGTTTACGATTCTCTCGGTGCACTCCGTTGTCACGTTGCGGCAAAGCTTAATCTTATTTCCGATAAGCACGAAATCTTATGGGTTGTTGACTTCCCGCAGTTTGAATACAGCGAGGAAGATAACCGCTATGTTGCAAAGCACCATCCCTTCACCGCGCCCAAGGATGAAGATATTCCTCTTCTTGATACAGATCCCGATAAGGTAAGAGCAAAGGCTTACGACCTTGTTATTAACGGATGTGAAGCGGGCGGTGGAAGCTTAAGAATATATAATACCGAGCTTCAGCAGAAAATGTTTGAAACCCTTGGTTTCACCAAAGAGCAGGCGTGGGAAAGATTCGGATTCCTTATGGAAGCCTTCAAATACGGAACTCCTCCTCACGGCGGAATGGCATACGGACTCGACAGACTGGTTATGCTCATAACCGGAAGCGAATCCATAAGAGACGTTATTGCTTTCCCGAAGGTTCAGAATGCATCCGAAATAATGACCAATGCTCCCGACTTCGTTGAGAAAAAGCAGCTGGACGAGCTTTCAATCGAAACCGTTGCGGAGGAAAAAGAAAATGATTGAGATCAGTAATCTTACTAAATGCTACGGCAATAAAAAAGCCGTGGATAACATAAGCTTTACGGTCAGAAAAGGTGAGGTTTTAGGCTTTCTCGGCCCTAACGGGGCGGGAAAGTCAACCACTATGTCCATAATAACCGGGTATCTTTCATATACAGACGGAAGCGTTAAGGTGGATGGAGTTGAGGTTCTCGACGATCCCATTGCCACCAAGAAAAAAATAGGGTATCTTCCCGAGCTTCCTCCTCTTTATATGGATATGACCGTAGATGAATACTTAAGCTTTGTTTTTGAACTTAAAAAAGCGGATGCGGATAAAGACATTCATATAAAGCAGATTCTCGATATGGTGGGAATCACCGATGTCCGTCACCGCCTTATAAGAAACCTTTCCAAAGGATATAAGCAGAGAGTCGGTCTTGCGCAGGCGCGTATCGGAGATCCGGAAATACTTATTCTTGATGAGCCTACCGTAGGACTTGATCCAAAGCAGATAATTGAAATAAGAAACGTAATAAAAAAGCTGGGAAAAACCAGAACCGTTATTTTAAGCTCGCATATTTTATCGGAGGTAAGTGCGGTCTGCGAGAGAGTTGTTATTATTAACAAAGGTAAAATCGTAGCTGAAGATACTCCCGAAAATCTTTCAAAGCAGAAGAGCGAAAGGCAACAGCTTTCAGTTCGTGTTGCAGGCGAAAGTGAAAAAATAAAGGGAGTTCTTGAAGGCGTAAACGGAATAACAACCGTTAAGGAAATAGGGCAGAGAGAGCCCGATTCATTCGATTTCCTTATTCAGTCAGCGGCGGATGTGGATATAAGAAAGGCTATGTTCAATGCCCTTGCATCAAAGGGAATGCCTATTCTTATGCTCAAATCGGATTCACTTTCCCTTGAGGATGTATTTATTAAGCTTACCGAGGAAAGTGAGCAGAAAAAAAGAGTTGTTAAAAGAGTAAAGGAGGAAGCAAATGAAAGCAATATTTAAAAGAGAACTGAAAAGCTATTTCAATTCTCCTCTTGTTTATGTTGTTATGAGCGTTTACCTTCTTTATTCTCTGGTTATGTTCTTTATAAACAACGTATTTTATTATAATCCGGAGCTGCTTCAGCTTTTTATGAGCAGCAACCTTCTTATGCATCTTGTTATTCCTTTTATAACAATGAGACTTTTTTCGGAAGAAAAATCTCAGAAAACCGATCAGCTTCTTTTAACCTCACCCAATTCGGTAACTTCAGTTGTTATGGGAAAATATCTTTCAGCGGTTGTGATAGTTTCAATGATGGTTGCAACCACAGTTGTATATGCCTTTATCATTGATATATTCACCACCTTTGACTGGCCCATGTATTTTATGCTTCTTTTAGGAGCACTTCTTATGAATCTCGGGCTTGTTTCCGTGGGACTCCTTGTTTCAGCGGTTTTCGGAAACGTTATGATTTCCGCTCTTGTTACTCTTGGAGCAACCCTTTTAATTTACTTTTCGGGAATGATAACAATGATGTTTGCTCCCGGAAGCTTTTTCGGAAAAATATTCGGACTTATCAATTTAACCTCCGGCTTTGATGACTTTGCTTTAGGTCTTTTGAGCATCGAAGGTATTATCTATTATCTTTCCTTTGCGGCACTTTTCGTTTTCCTTGCCGTAAGAGTAATTGATAAGAGAAGATGGGAATAGGAGGGCAGGAAATGAAGAATAAAAAATCAATCAAATTCCGTTACGGAATGAATGCAACTATTCTTACCGTGCTTTTTGTGGTGGCAATAGTTATGGTTAATCTTCTTGCATCTGCCGTAACAGATAAGTTCCCCAGCCTTAATATAGACCTTTCGGAAAACAAGCAGTTTTCACTTTCCAAAGAGACCAGAGAAGCTCTTTCCGGAATAGATAAAGAAATAAGCGTTACGGTTGTAATAAAGGAAAAAACCGAGGATGCTTACTATGATGAGTTCCTTAACCGCTACCGTGAGGTTCTTCCTCAGCTTAAAACAGAGTATGTTGACCCTGTTAAGAATCCCTCCGCAGTTAAGGAATTCAGTGAGGATATTGATCCCAGAGGTTCCTTCATTATCCGCTGCGGCGAAAGATACGAGGTTATGGATGCCGCAACCTTAGACGGTGTTAACGGAAGAATGGAGGATGCGGAATCCCTGTTTACCAATGCGTTGGTAAGCCTTTCCTCTGAGGAAAAGAAATATGCAAGATTTACCGTAGGTCACGGAGAACCTTCCTTTGACGGTCTTAAGAAAATCTTTGAAAACAAATATTTTGATGTTTCGGATGCGGATTTGAAGACAGGAAGCATCGGAGAATGTGATATTTTGGTTGTTGCAGCTCCCGAGCAGGATTTTACTCAGCAGGAACTTCAGGTAATTGATGAGTTTGCCAAAAAAGGCGGAGCGGTTCAGATTTACTTAAATCCCGAAGCTCAGTATCTTCCCTTACTATGTCAGTATATAACCGAATGGGGAATAGAGGTTAAAAACGAAATAGTTAAGGAAAACAGCAATTCTCATGTCTATGCGGATTATAACGGCTATATTCCCGTAAAGGTTGAAAATGACTATACAACGGGAATCTCTCAGAGCTATCCCGTTCTTTATGAGCCTGCATACAGACTTGAAATTCTTTATTCAGGAACAAAATCCGTAGATATAGTTCAGGTGCTTAAAACTACCGATAAAGCAACTACGGTAACCGGAGAAACAGAGAATAACGAAGCCGGTGAATATAATGTTGCTCTGGTTTCCGAAAGAATAGTAAATGACGATAATTTAAAATCATATCTTTTTGTTTCGGGTTCAACCCTTAACTTAAGATATCCTTATGAAACCATAAGCGGACTTCCCGCAAATAAACAGCTTGCAAATGCTGTGCTTGCCAAAATGACCGGAACGGGAAGCTATATTGAAATAAGTTCCAAAAAGTCGCAGCTTCAGGCGTTTCGTGTTACCGTATCTCAGGTAGTATTTATTGCGGCGGTAATCATTCTTGTTGCAATCGGTCTTATTGTGGCAGGCTTTATCATCTGGAGGAAAAGGAGATTCTTATGATGAAAAAATATAAGAATTATCTTATTATGGCAGGAGTTATTATTCTTCTTGCAGCGGCGTTTTTCATTATAAACGGAATAGATACCGAAGAAAAACCTCCCGAAATTGATGTTCCCGTTTCAACCGAAATACTGAATCTTTCAGCTTCGGAAATTTCCGAGCTTTCGGTAAGCAACGGCGAAGGAGTTTTTACCTTTGTGTTTGAAGATGAAAAGGTAAGCGTTAAAGAGCTTCCCAATGCATTCATCGATTCCGATAAAGCAGATTCATTAAAAAGTAAGCTATCCTATATTACTACTTATAACATAATAGAAGCAGCCGAAAACGAGCGATACGGTCTTGATAATCCCGGCTCTGTTGCAAATATAACCATGAAGGACGGAAAGACCTATACTCTCGCCATCGGAGATAAGGCTCCTGATTCATCGGGCTATTATGCAGAGGTTGCTGATGACGGAAGAATATTCATTTTAGGAACCGGCAAGGCAGAAGCATTGCTTGAAGGCCCTTCCTATTACAGAACAAAGACCTTCTTCGTGGCAGATACGGGAACGGTAAGTTCAATTACTCTTGAGGTTAAGAATAAGCATACCGTTGAGTTCCGTGAGGCTGTGGTTCCAAATCCCGAAGTGCCGCATAATGTATTTACCAGATTCAATATGATTTCTCCATACAACTGGCCTGCAACCTCCGATATTGTTTCAAATATCATAAAATCCGTATCTGATATTCAGGTAGCGGAGTACTCGGCAGAAAGCCTTGAAAATATGGCGGATTTCGGCTTTACTCCCTATTCGGCAAGAATCACCCTGATTCATGACGGAGGCAAGGAAGATACGGTATTATTCGGCGGAAGCAAAGACGGGATTATCTATATCCGTGTTAATGACGATCCCGGTATATACGGAGTGTATGCGGATGCATATGCATATCTTGAAAATGACCCCTTCTCATATCTTTCAACCTTTGCGTTCATAAAGAATATTGATACAGTAAAGAAAATCAATTATAAGCATAATGATGTTATGTGCGAGTTTACCGTAACCAAAAAGGACGAAGAGGTTTACGATGTAACCAAAAACGGCAAGCTTATGAGCCAGAAAGCATTCCAGGAAATGTATACCGAGCTTATAAGTATTTCAATAGCCGGAGAATATGAGGGTGCTGTAAGCGGAATGCCGTTTTTAACATATACCTTCACATATAATGACGGCACAAGTGAGGTTGCCGAGTATTATGCGGTGGATGAAAGAAGAGCAGCATTATCTATTGGCGGAAAGGTTCAGTTCTACGTAAGTATGACTTCCTTAAATGAAAGACTTGAAAAAATAGATGCGGTTGTTAAGGCGCAGTAGGGGGGCAGATTATGGAAGCGATAAAAGGTTTTCTTCTCGGCTTGCCTCTGCCTATGTGGCTTAAAATTGTTGCAGCTTCAATGATTCCTCTTGTTGAAGCGAGATATGCGATTTTGTTTTTTACGGATTTCGGAATTCCGTTTCCCTTGCTTTTTACCCTTGCGGTTTTGGGAAATATGCTTCCAATACCCTTTATTATACTTCTTTTCAGACCAATGGTCAGATATATGAAGAATACGAAGCTTTTAAAGCCCATAGCTGAAAAGCTTGAAAGCAAGGCAGAAAAAAATGCAATGAAGATTAAGAAATACGAAACTCTGGGACTTTTTATTTTCGTTGCATTGCCCGTGCCCGGAACGGGTGCGATTTCCGGTTCAGTTGCGGCGGCTGTTATGAATTTAAGATTCAAATATGCTATTCCCGCAATTTTCTTCGGAACGGTTGTTGCAACTTCAATAACCACCGGAGCATTAAAGCTGTTACTTACCATTTTTTAAAAAGGAGAATGTAAAATGAGAAAATTATTTACTTCGGAATCTGTAACAGAGGGGCATCCCGATAAAATCTGTGATCAGATTTCAGATGCAATACTTGATGAGCTTCTTTCTCAGGATCCCAATTCAAGAGTAGCCTGCGAAACCTCAATAACAACCGGTCTTGTGCTTGTTATGGGTGAAATCACAACCGAAGGCTATGTTGACGTTCAGGGAATAGTAAGAAAAACCATAGATGAAATCGGATACAACAGAGCTAAAATGGGCTTTGATGCAGAAACCTGCGGAATAATTACCGCCCTTCACGAGCAGTCTCCCGATATTGCTATGGGGGTTGATAATTCACTTGAAACCAAGCTTTCGGGCGGAGAGGCTGAGCACGGAGCAGGAGACCAGGGAATGATGTTCGGATATGCCTGCGATGAAACCGATGCATTAATGCCTATGCCTATCTATCTTGCGCACCGTCTTGCCATAAGACTTACCGAGGTAAGAAAGAACGGTACCCTTGATTATTTAAGACCCGACGGAAAAACTCAGGTTACCGTTGAATATGAAGATGATGTTCCCGTGAGAGTAGATACCGTTGTTATTTCCACTCAGCACAGAGAGGATATATCAATGGAAGACCTTGCGGAGGATATGAAAAAGCTTGTTATTTCCGAGGTTATTCCTGCTGAGCTTATGGATGAAAATACAAAGATTTTCGTAAATCCCACCGGACGTTTTGTTGTAGGAGGTCCCAAAGGCGATTCAGGTCTTACCGGAAGAAAAATTATTGTTGATACATATGGCGGCTATGCAAGACACGGCGGCGGAGCATTCTCGGGAAAAGACCCCACGAAGGTTGACCGTTCTGCCTGCTATGCGGCAAGATATGTTGCAAAAAATATTGTTAAGGCAGGTCTCGCAAAGAAATGCGAAATTCAGCTTGCTTATGCAATCGGAGTTGCAAAGCCTGTTTCTGTATCCGTTGACGTTTTCGGCACCAATACCGTTCCCGTAGAGGTTATTGAAAAGCTTATTGATAAGCATTTCGATTTAAGACCCGGTGCCATAATTAAGAATCTCGGCTTAAGACAGCCTATCTATAAGAAAACAGCCGCATACGGTCACTTCGGAAGAGAGGATGTTGAATTCCCCTGGGAGAAGACCGATAAGGCAGAGCTTCTTAAGAAGGAAGCAAATGAAGGTGTTTTATAATGAATTCCAAAATTAAGATTCTTTTCTGTGATGATGATAAAAATATCTGTGAGCTTGCAAGACTTTATCTTGAAAAGGAAGGCTTTGAAATTATTCTTGCCCATAACGGCAGGGATGCGGTAAGCGAATTTGAAAGGCATAATCCCAATGTGGTTGTGCTGGATATTCTTATGCCTGAAATGGATGGCTATGAGGTATGCAGACAGATAAGAAAAATAAGCTCTGTTCCCATAATCTTCCTTACCGCCAAAAGCGATACCTTTGATAAGGTCTTGGGTCTCGAGCTTGGAGCAGACGATTATATGGTAAAGCCCTTTGACGTTAAAGAGCTTATTGCAAGAATAAGGGCAATTTTAAGAAGAACAGAAAAAAACGAGGAAGCTTCCGCAAATATTCTCACCTTTGAGAATATGACTATAGATATGCAGAGTTATGAGCTTACCGTTAAGGGAAACGTTCTTGAAATTCCCCCGAAGGAGCTTAATCTTCTTTATTTTCTTGCTTCAAATCCCAATAAGGTATTCACAAGGGATCAGCTTCTTTCAAACGTATGGGGATATGACAGCTTTGTGGATTCAAGAACCGTAGATGTTCATATAAAAAGAATAAGAGAAAAAATAGACGGTGTAAGCGATAAGTGGGAACTGAAAACAGTCCGTGGAATAGGATATAAATTCAATATTTAATTCCGGAGGTCACTATGATTTTTAAAAGGCTTATGGTACTGTTTTCGGTAATAATGGTTACCGTTTTCATAATAATAGGAACGCTTCTTTTTTCCCTTACGGGAAGCTACGTTCTTTCAGAAAAAAGAGAAACCCTGTATAAAATCGGAAGCAGGGTTTCTGATGTGAGCGGAAAAATGCTGTCTGAGGATTACGAGGAATACTCTATGCTTCTTAATATAAGCTTTGAGCTTTTAAGCAGTAATTCCGACTGTGAGGTTATTATGGCAGATAAGGAAGGAAAGGTGCTTCTTCGAACCTTCAATAAGTTTCCCAATGACAGTATAACCGAAATGCCTGACCTTCTCGTTTCTGCCATTATGAACGGCGAAAGTGCGGATATAGCAGGCGATCTTGTGGGCATAAGCAGAAAGGCACTCGCAGTTGCAGTTCCCGTTATGTATAATGAAGAGGTTGTAGCGGGAGTTTATCTTATTACCAATATTCCCGATCTTGAAGCTTTAAGAACGGATATTTTAAAGATGTATTTTGTATCCTTTATTATATCCCTTGCAGCGGCGGCAATTCTTGCATTTACCTTTAACAAGAGAATTACCGCACCCATAAACGAGGTAAAGAAGGCGGCGGAAGCCTTCAGTAAGGGGCAGCTTGATACGAGAGTTAATATTGCCGGTCATGACGAAATGGCAATTCTTGCTGAGGCCTTCAATGATATGGCAGATTCCCTTACGCAGATAGAAAAAATGAGAAGAAGCTTCGTTTCGGATGTTTCCCATGAGCTTCGTACTCCCATGACGACCATAACGGGATTTGTTCAGGGAATACTTGACGGCACCATCCCCGAAGAAAAAAAAGAGCTGTATTTAAAAATAGTTCTTGATGAAACTAAAAGACTTTCAAAGCTTGTAAGTGATTTGCTTGAATCCTCGAGAATAAATTCGGATGATGTAGCTTTGGAAAAATCAAAGTTTGATATTAATGAACAGATAAGAATAACTCTGATAGGCTTTGATGAACGGCTTGATGAAAAGAATATAAATGTAAATATTTCCTTCGCCAATGACCGTGAGTTTGTTTTTGCAGATAAAGACAGTATAAAAAGAGTCCTTACCAATCTTATTGATAACGCCATAAAATTCAGCTTTGAAGGCGGAAATCTTGATATCGCAACCGAGGATGCGGGGGAAAAGGTTTTAATCAGAGTAAGAAACGAGGGTGAAGGAGTTCCCGAAGAAAGCCGCAAGCATATTTTTGAAAGATTCTATAAAAATGATAAATCAAGAAGTATGAATAAAAACGGCGTTGGATTGGGACTTTATATTGTGAAGAGTATTGTTAATAAGCACGGTGAGAAAATAACTCTTGTAAGTGAAGAAGGAAGCTTTGCAGAATTTCAGTTTACTCTCACAAAATACAGAATAAATTAAAACTCAGTTAATGATATGTTCATATTTACCTGATATAATATTGGCATAAAGAAATCAGAGGAGGTAAATCAAATGTCAGATAACTACAATAATAACTGGTACGAAGACGATTACCAGAGTGAGCGTAATCCCGGTGAAGATGCCTATAGTGCAGAGGAAAAGTCCATTGAAAAAAGAAAGCAGAAAAAACCTGTGATGAAGCTTGTGGCACTCGTTCTTTGTGCGGCGATTGCAGGCTCTGCAATTACCGGTGGCGTTATGGCGCTGACCTTGCCCGGCATTATAGAAAGAAAAATTTCCGGAGTCAATATTTCAAAACAGTTATCGGAGGGTTCAACCTCTCCGGTCACCGCTACCGATGAAAATGCTCCTGCACCCTCCGGTGATGTTTTAAGCATATCGCAGATTGCCGCAAAGGTTGGCCCTGCAATAGTGGGAATAGTTGCTACCGTTCCTCAGGCTACCTATTTCGGTACTGTTCAGGGGCAGTCCAGCGGCTCCGGAATAATAATGAGTAAAGACGGTTACGTTGTAACCAATCAGCATGTTATAAACGGTTCCTCCGGTATAGTTGTTTACTTAAGCAACGGTGAGCAGAAAAAAGCCGAACTGGTAGGTCAGGATGCGCGAACCGACCTTGCGGTTTTAAAGATGGAAGCAGGGGAATATGCCTTTGCGGAATTCGGTGATTCATCTACCGTGCAGGTAGGAGACCTTGCTGTTGCAATTGGTAATCCGCTGGGAATGGAATTTGCAGGAAGTGTTACTGAAGGAATAATAAGTGCTCTTAACAGAACCGTTGAGGTTGAGGGAAGAGTTTATAATCTTATTCAGACTGATGCTGCAATCAATAACGGTAATTCGGGCGGTGCACTTGTTGACCGCTACGGTAAGATTATCGGAATCAATTCGGTAAAAATTGCAAGCTCAGGAGTTGAAGGTCTGGGATTTGCAATTCCCATAGACGAAGCAAAACCCATAATTTCCGATCTTATCAGTCACGGTTATGTTAAAGGCCGTCCTCTTCTTGGAATAATGGGAAGAAATATTACTGCCGATATATCGAGAATGTATAATTATCCCGAAGGCGTTTTCGTTGAGTCAACCGTTGAGGGCAGCGGTGCGGCAGCTGCAGGAATCCGCCGCGGAGATATTATCACTCACGCAGACGGCACGAGAATAAAATCCATTGATGAGCTTAACAAGGTGAGAGATAAGAAAAAAGCAGGAGCAACAATGAAGCTTACCATTGAAAGAAGCGGAAGAATAATGGATGTTGATGTAATTCTCGGAGAAGAAACAACAAAATAATTCAGATGTGGCGGATGAATCAGTCATCCGCCACTTTTATATCGCATTTTTCTTCTATTCCAAAGTATTCACGGTATTTTTCTTCCATAGGTATCCACTCATTAAAAAATCTTCCCGCCATCTGCGGATTCCTTTTAAGAATTCTTTCTTTTTGCATTTGAGGAGAAATTTCAATAAATACCGATAAATTATAATATCTGCTTAATTCGGGATGCATTGAATATGAGCCTTCGATTATATTGATTCTTTTGGGTTCAATTGTCTCAGGAGGAAGAAGCATTCCCGTTGAACAGTCAAACGGCCGGTAGTTTATGCTTTTGCCTTCGTAAAGAGGAATAACCACCTCAGAAAGAAGCCTCTCACGGTCAAGATTTCCTCCCGGCTCTGAAAGTCTTTCCTTTGTTCTCTGATAAGGCTGAAGGAAAAAGTCATCTGCGTGAAATACATTGCAGTCATAGATTTTTTCAAGAAGCTTTGAAAGTGTAGTTTTGCCCGAAGCACTTCCGCCCTCTATGGCAAGAATTACTCTTTCCTTCAAGGATATCTTATCAATTTCCTTAAGCAGTGGAATGAGCCTTGCATACTTATTTGAAATAACCCGGTATGCAGGCTTGTATGCCAGTCCGAATTCCTTGGAATGATGAATAGCGGGAAAGCCTTTTTCTTCCCATTCCTTAAGCTTTTCGGTAAAGATTTTATGAGAAAAGGGAAATGCATTTTTTTCGGAAAGCTCCCTCGCAGTTCGCAGTTTTTTAAGAAGTAAGTCATTAGAGCCATTGTTTTCAGCAGCTGAAAGATAAAATAACTTCCCTAAGGTTTCAGCCTTAAGTCCTCTTTTTATGCATCCCAGGTGAACCCTTGAATACTCTCCGTCAAGAGGCTCTGTTTCTTCTATGAGGTTTTTATCTTTATTATTTGCCTCGGATTCAATATACTCAGTAATGCAGGGAGAATTTTCCACCATATGCCCGCATCCGTAAACACTCTGATAAATAAACTTGAATACATCCTCAGGCATAAGCTGAGGATAGTTTTCAGTATGCTTTTTTAATATGCTTTCCGTCATTTTATTTTCTCCCGTTTTTTCATGCTTTCAACTGCAATAACAATCAGCGGAATAAGAATAATCTGAATTATGATTCCGGGTATTGCATTTGTGATTGCTCCGGCGATAAAGGCGTTTAAGGTGAATGCTCCACCGGTTAATCCCATTGAAACAATCATAGAAACACCCCATATGATTCTTCCCAGAATCATAGAGATAATAAGAGTTATGTATATTCCTGATTTTTTTTCTGAAAATTTCTTATAAAGTAATCCGGATGCGAAGCCGTAAACTGCAAGCTCAAATGCCATGCAAACCGCACCGGGAAAAAACGGAGGCATTCCAAGGGTAAGTGAGCGGAAAAGGGGAGCGATAAAGCCAACGGTAAGTCCCCAATTTGCTCCGCAAAGGAATCCGCAGATAATGACGGGAAAATGCATAGGGCAGAGCATTGAGCCTATTTCGGGAATCTGCCCCGTAAGAAAGGGCATTACGTAAGCAAGGGCAAGGAAAAACGCCGCAGTAATCATTTTTGAAATTCTGTTTGTTCTTTTCATTTTTTTCATCCTTTCAAAACAGAAAAAAGGTATTAATCTCCCTTCAGGGAAACCAATACCTTCATAGTATCAAAATAATAAAAGCCGATAAAATGAAACTTCTGTTTCGTCATTCACTTCTGTGAACGTAAGAATAATATCATATCTAAGGGGATTTGTCAACAGATTTTAGCTTCGGATTATAGGACTTCCGGTCTGAATAATGGGAAAGCCTCATAATTCGTCCATTGACTTTTATATTAAAATCAGTTATGAAATTGATATCAAAGTCAACACCGCTACCATTTTTACATATTTAATTTTAACGATTTCATAATAATGTTATTAAAGTTAGATGCTGATATTTAAGTTAAATAGGTCATCAAAAAAGACAGGACTCAACA
>JAZQFU010000082.1:0-11269 GCA_045539675.1 Clostridia bacterium
AACCACTATTGCATCATATTCGTAAATGCCAAGTCTGTCTGATAAGAAGTTTTTTCTGCTGTTTATCTCAATTTCAATTCCCTCTTTGGAAACAGCGGTTAAATCAACGGTATCTGCAAAAAGTGCATTATAGATAATTCTTGCTGCAGTACCGTTTGAAATCTGAGCTTCGCTTAAGTCTACACTCTTTGAAATCCCGGTTTCTTTCGCAACTGCATAATAGCCCGCAGGCCATCCGCCTTTAGCATCAGCATAAATCGTATAGCCCAATGCATTAACCATAACAGTTAACATTGCGATTGCTGAAACAGGCTCATCGGGATTAAACATATTTGCTCCGTCACCGTTTACAATTTTTAAATCTTTACACGCTTTGATGTATGCGTAATACGAATGATCCGAAGTTACATCAGAGAATACAGGCTCACCTTCTGCCAGGGTAAAATCCACATCCTTATACAAGGCTTCAACAACAAGCTTCGCCATTTCAGCTCTTGTTATTTCAGCACCGACATCAAAATCATCCGGCACCATACCGATTTCTTTTAAAAAGTCAACTTCTGCGGAAGCTTCAGATACGGCCGATACGGTATCTGCAGCATACGTAACCGGCATCATACCAAGAAGCATCGCTGAAATAATAAGCAACGATAATAATTTTTTCATAACTTTCTCTCCTTCTGCTATTCCTTTTCTCTGCTTGTTAAATAATAACTGCTCCGTTTTTAATTAAAGTATTTAATTTTCACAGTTTTTATAATCAAAACGTGCCATTAATTATTGTTTAATGCTATTATATCACAATCTTTTTAAAATTAAATATCAAAAAATATGGAACAACATTGACAAAACTATACTAATGACTTATAATCATAATAAAGTGTAGCAAAAGGAGGATAAAAATGAAAAAAACACAAATAGACCTGTTTAATATAAAGGATGTTAACTACCATTTTGACCATTTAAGAATACTGAACGAAGACCCGGCGGAACATATTTCCCATACTCATGATATAATCGAGCTTATATATACTGTAAAGGCAGACGGCTACTACTTTGCTGAAGACCAGCAATATAAGCTTACGGGAAAAACCTTAATAATAACTCCTCCCTCCACCTATCACAGAATAAGTCTTTCCGACTACAGGGTTTATGAAAGATATAATTTTTGCTTTAACAAGGATTTTCTGGGTAAAATGAATGTTGACAAAGTTTTTGAAAAAATTAAGGTTATACATTGTTCTGAGCAGAGTAATATTTCCCAGGTTTTTAAAAGGGCAGAC
This sequence comes from Clostridia bacterium, assembly GCA_045539675.1. Classification (GTDB taxonomy): domain Bacteria; phylum Bacillota; class Clostridia; order UMGS1840; family HGM11507; genus JAZQFU01. The sequence continues at coordinate 1,284 of JAZQFU010000082.1, forward strand.
TACTATCATCAGAACCTTTCAGAAGAAGAATTCAGGGATTTATCTCAGCATCTTGCAAAGGAAATCTTCTACAATCTTGTAATTTACGGTAATTCGCACGATGTGGGCCCCGGTTATATATGCCCGATTCTTTCTGAGGCAATAGAATATATAAACAGTAATCTGTATACTATTGAAAGTGTTTCGGAAGTAAGCAACCATATTCACGTTACTGACTGCTACTTATTTGAAATTTTCAGAAAGCATCTAAAAACAAGCCCCAAAAGATATATAAATACAAAAAGATTACTTGCCGCAAAAAACGAGCTTCTTCTCGGTTCCAAGCCGTCAGATGTATATCTTAAAGTTGGTTTTAATAATTACACTACCTTCTATAAGAGCTTTTATAATTTCTTCAATTGCGCCCCTTCCGATGCGAAGGATATAAAATTTTCAAACGAAATGTACGGATAAAAAGATGAAAAAAGAGGAATGACGAAAATCATTCCTCTTTTTTGAAAATGTTTTTTATATTATTTTTCCATATTATCTTCTCTGTTTTTGATGCTTCGTTCAATATATTCGTCCAGAAGCTCAATTTCAAACTCGGAGATAATATCCATTACCGTTTTATCCTCGCCTTCGTAGGAAAGCATAACAGCACCAATATCATCAGGCTCTTCAATTTTTAATTTATCCTTATATTTTTCCTTTGCCGCCATAAATTTTGCCCAGTTATAATCTATATGGCATAATGCATAATCAAGATTTATTGTTGCAGTAGCCCAATTCGTATAGGTGGTAGTTTTTGCAACAGTTACTCCCATGGGAGATAAGATTTTGCTTCGCCTGATGTTAACAAGTGAACTTATAAGATAGCTTCTTGTATCGTAAGCAAAGAATTCCTGCATAAAACCGCCGTGAAATGCAGAATGGAAGGTTACTATATCAGGCTTTTTGGACTTGATTTCTCTTCTTATACCGTCAAAATTCAAATCAAAGCATATAACAGGGCAAAGCGTACCGAAATCACATCTGATAACGGGAACATCTTTTCCTGCAAGAACCCCTCCGTCAGTTTCATAAGGAGTCGGATAGTTTTTATGATATTCGCCAACCACTTCACCGTCTCTTCCAATTACGCTGGCACAGTTTCGAGCGGTTCCATCACCCATTTTTTTCAAGTGCGAAAAAGCTATATAACACTTGTTTTCTTTTGCCACTTTTTTCAAATATTCAAAAATTCTTAAGTTTTCTCCATTATCATATTCCGTTTTTCGTTCCGGAAAAGTGTTTTGCCTTCCGCAATATTCGGGAAGAACGATTAAATCAGGTTTTTCAAGCAATACGTTTCTTAACTGATTATCCAGATAAGCAATCACGCTATCGTAAAGAGGCTTATTTTTATCTATTTCCCTTTCAGGAATCCAATTCAATGTTATAGTGGAAATTTTTACAAATCTTGCCATTTGCATATGCTCCTTTTATGCTTTTATCTTTTATAATACTTATCTTCCTTATAATTTTAAAGCTGCTTAAACCATTTATCAATAAACAGACAGCCTGCCTTTAAAGCATAATAAGGCGGACGATGCCCTGAACGATGATTTACAACAAAAATCCTTTCGGGACACTCTTTATATTCCTCGATTTCATACAGAGTTTTACGGCTTTCGTCGGTATCATACTCACCTGCTATAAGGCAAAAAGGCTTCGGTGCAGCTTCTTTTAAAAGCATATAATTTTCAAAGCCTTCTTCTTTAAGCAGTTCAAGCTTTTTGCCCCAGTACCAGTCATCCTCCCAATTTGTCTGATGCCATAAAAGTCCGAAATCACTTGCAAGAATAACCTTTATTCTTTTATCCAGACATCCTGAAATAAATGCAATTTTCCCACCGAGGGAATGACCTGCAATACCTATTTTTTCACTATCCACCCGGTCATCCTTTTCCAGAACATCAATAAGCAGCGAAGTATCATAAACAAGCTTGCCTGTTCCTGACCATTCCGGCTGCTCTCTGTTGAAAATTTCAGAAGTGAATTTCCAGCCTTCAAGTCCTTCCTTAACGCCTTTAAAATCAGTATACGTGAGATAATACGCTTCACCTGAAATTGCGATATACCCCTGTCTTACAATATCAAGCATAAAAGGATTATCCCCATACAATTCATTTGTCTCATTTTTTTCAGGATCAAACCCCATTGCCGCTTCAGGATAATAAAAAGGAACAACAACAGCAGGAAGTCTGCCTTTTATATTTTTCGGAAGCGCTATAAAAACTCTTTGATATGTAACGGTTCCGTCGGGGCGGACTCCGTTTGACTGCAAATAAACTTCACAATCAAAATCCTCATATTCATATTTTTTTACAAGCTCAAAGCTGCTCTTGTAATCATAGTTTACGGGATATCCCATAATTTTCTTAAACAAATCTGTTTTTTTCATAATAATTTCATTCCTCCACCCCGGTGTCAATATATACAGAAACGAAAACACGGTAAGTCAGCCTTCTGAAAGCTTTCCGAGATTATTTTTATTATCACTCCGGGTTTAAGAAAAGTCAATACAAAAAAATATAAAAAGCATTGAAAAAAATATACTGTTTTTCTTATATGAACATTGCGATACATAAGGTTCAGAAGCAAACTAAAAGTTTGCAACCCTGGGGTTTGGCTGTTTCCGTTAAACCGTTATTATATGTTTGCGGAACATCTTGAAGGCTGTTCCCTACAATTTCGACTCATCTTCCCCATCTGACCTTACAGGGAAAATTTATTATATTTTATATGCTTTTTCTGTAGGTACTGCAATAATAATACCGTTCGCTTCGGTTTTAATTCCGAATTCCCTGTTTACTTCAGCCATAATCTGTTCACTTGTCTTTAAAGGAGCAAGTATAAGGAGTATTTCCCTTTCACCGTCGATATTGTTGTTTTCGGGAATTGCAATATTTTCGATATCTGCCAGTCTTCCCTTTATAACCGTTCCGCCGGTTGCTCCTGCTTTCCTTGCCGCCTGCATAACATCGTCGGAATAACCGTCATTAACAGAAATAATTATTAAATTATGATGATGCTCGTTTTTCATAGAACCATTTCCCTTTTCTGAAGATTTCTCGTTATTAAAGCTCAATAATTCCGTCAGGATTCTGCTTGCCGCTGAAATTTTCGTTATTATCATTATTCCTCCGAATCTGGAATGGCTTTCAAATGCCGTTCCGAAATTAGACATCATATCCTTGACGGCATTTTCCGTTCCGAGGCTTATAATAATATCCTTCTCTCTTGTTCCCAATCCGAAGATATCCATCATTTCGGTTGGTGCGGTACCAAGTCCCACACATTGAAAATTCAACTTAATATGCAGTTTTTCAAGTTCTCTGATGAGCTTTTTGCCTTTATCACGTTCAACTATTGATAAAAGCAGCATAGGGCGTTTATTCATTTACATCAACCTCCTCATCAAAGAATAATATATCATCCTCAAGCATACTGATTTCCGTATGCAGTTTCTTAAGCATTGCAAGACGGCTTCTTCTTTCATAAAGACCAAGAATCTGAATCGTTATAAGAGGTGCCATTGCAATCATTGCTACTATTCCGAAGGCATCGGTCATTACGTTACCGCCGATAGCTTCACAGGCGCCTACGGCAAAGGGAAGCATAAAGGTTGAGGTCATAGGCCCGCTTGCAACCCCACCTGAGTCAAAGGCTATTCCCGTATAAAGAGCCGGCACGAAAAAGCTGATTATAAGCGAAACAGAATACCCCGCAATAAGAAAGGGTATAATGGGAATTCCCGTGCTTATACGAAGCATTGATATTCCCACCGAAAGGGATACACCAACAGAAAGAGCAATTCCTACTGATTTCTGAGAAATTGCACCGCTGGTTATTTCATTTACCTGTCTTTTAAGTGAATGAACCGCAGGCTCTGCCGAAACAACGAAATACCCCATAAGCATTCCCGTGGGAATAAGCATTCCTCTTACCGTTCCGCCTGCAAGCTTTGCACCAATCAGCCTTCCCACCGGCATAAATCCGATATTTGCCCCCGTTAAGAAAAGTACAAGCCCTATATATGTATATAAAAAACCTACGCACATCTTTATAACATTATGAAAATGGAATCTTTTTGTAATCAGCTGATACACAACAAAAAGCAACACAACAGGAACAAAGGCAATAAGAATTTCCTTTGCATACTCGGGAAGAGCATAAACAAACTGACCGAAGGCTTCCGTTGTAGTCGAGACTTCGGTTATTTCATAAGACGAGGTAGTAGGATGAGGCTTGAAAAAAATGCTGAGTAAAAGCACCGAAGCGATGGGCCCGATGCTGCAGAGAGCTACCAGTCCGAAGCTATGCTCTCCGCTATGCTTACCTTTCTTTCCTGCAGCAAGGCCCGCGCCCAGCGCCATAATAAAAGGAACTGTGATGGGCCCGGTTGTTACTCCGCCTGAATCAAAAGCGGTAGGAATAAATTCATCGGGTGCGAAAAAGGTAAGCGCAACAATAATCACATAAAATATAATAAGAAGAGTTCTTAAAGAAAGCTCCTTTTTATTTCTTATGAGAGCAAGGCAAAGAAAAGCACCCACACCGATACCGACAAAAATAATTAGTATCATATTGGGAATTGTGGGAACCTGCTCGGCAAGAACCTGCAGATCAGGTTCTGATACTGTAATGAAAAATCCGAGTATAAAACAGATTACAAGGGGAACCGTAAGCTTTTTATGCTTCCCTAAGGTTTTTCCTATTCCGTCACCAAGAGGCTCCATAGACATTCCGGAACCGACTGTAAAAAAGCTCATTCCGATTATAAGCATTGCCGTTCCGAAGAAAAACATAACAATAAGACCTGCATCAAGAGGAACGCAGGTTACAGAAAGTATAAGAACGATAAGTGCAATGGGTATTACTGATACCGTTGCTTCCTTGAAGGATGAAAAAATATGCGACATTATATTACTCCTGAATATTTTAAGATAAGGCATATAGCAAGCTGAATAATTATATCATATTCAGAGATAAATTACAACTTAAGAAAAGGTAAATTATTATCGGAATCAGCCGTTTTTTGTTTTCAAAGCTTAAGATAATATCCTTTGGAATTTTCGGATTTCTCAAGCTCTGCAGAAAAAACGTTTCTTATCTCATCCGAGCGGTAAAGCTTTTCAGGAGTATCGCAGGCTATAATTTTTCCCTGATGAAGAATTGCAATAAAATCTGAAAATGAAAATGCAAGCGGAAGATCGTGCATAACGGAAACAACTCCCCTTCCTTCCTCTGCAAGCCTTCTTAAATCCTTCATCAGAGCAATCTGATTATTTATATCAAGATATGTTACCGGTTCGTCAAGCAGAATATATTCTGCATCCTGCGCCAGAGCCATAGAAATATAAGCCTTCTGCCGCATACCGCCGGATAATACCAAAAGGGATTTACGGCGATACTCCCATACTCCGCTTTTTTTCATTGCAGTTTCTGCAATTTTCATATCTTCGGCGGAATACCTGCGGGGATATGAGAGATATGGGAATCTGCCGTGAAGAACAATCTGTTCAACGGTCATATCCGGAATACTTCTTCCCTGAGGAAGATATGCAAGCTCTCGTGCAAGCTCTTTTCTTTTTATCTTACGAATCGCTTTACCGTTCAGAATAATCTCTCCGCTTTTATAAGGTATAAGACCTGCCGTTGCTTTCAGGAGGGTTGTTTTTCCCGACCCGTTAATACCTATGACAGAAAGAAGCTTTCCTTTTTGAACCCTTAAGCTTGCATTACTTATCACCGTTTCTTTTCCGTATGAAACGGATATGTTTTTCATCTCAAGCATTTCCGTGACCTCCCTTCCCTTTAACAAGAATAAATACAAAGAAAGGGGCGCCCAAAAATGCCATGATTATTCCAACGGGAATCTCATAGGGTGAAAATATACATCTTGCAACAGTATCGCAAGCACAGACAAATCCGCCTCCGTAAAGCATACACAGACCAATGAGGTCGGAGGCTTTATTTCCCGAAATCCGTCTTATTATATTAGGGACTATAAGACCCACGAATGATAAAAGCCCTGCGATGCTTACAGCACATCCCGAAAGAAGTGCCGCAAAAAGAAGAAATACCGTCCGCATAAGCGAGGTATTCATTCCCAGAGATTTTGCATCATCTTCTCCAAGGGAAAGAACATCAAGGTCATTTGATAAAGCAAAGAGAAAAACTATTCCCGCCGCAACAAGAATGGAGGAAGGAGCAAGACTGCTATATGTTACTGAAGAAAACTCACCTATTCTGAAGTTATTGCTCATTACTCCTACCTCGGGAATAAAGGTTATAATCACGTTTGAAAAAGCTCCGAGAAGACTGTTTACGGCAACTCCCATAAGAATCACGGTAGTTCGGGAGGCTCCCCATTTTTCTGCTGCAATACTGACAAGCATAACAGTAAGAAAAGCCCCGGCAAAGGCATACAACGAAAGTCTGAAGCCACCGTAAATTCCAAATACGGTGCATAAGGTTACGGCAAGTCCCGCGCCTGAATTAACACCGATTATTCCGGGAGATGCAAGCCTGTTTGCAAGCACCGTCTGAATTACCGCACCTGAAACTGCAAGTGCCGCTCCGCAAATAACAGAGGCTATAACACGGGGAAGCCTCACATAGCCGAAAATCAATGCTCCGGTCGAGCTTTTAAAACCATCAGAAAAAGCCCCTGAAATCTCTTCGGGGCGAAGCAGAGTGCTTCCCAGCATTATTCCGCAGATTGCAGAAACAACAAGGAAAATCACTCCGGAAATATAAAGACATCTTATTCTATTTTCCGAGAAGTATCTTACTAAGCTTTTCATAGGCTTTATCCCATTTTCCGTTAGGCTTTAAATTAAACATACGCCTTTCCATAATATGAAATCTTTTTTCTTTTACCGCTTCAACAGAAGCCCATGCCGGATTTTCTTCAAGCATATGGGAAAGATTTGCCATCGCCTTTTCTTCATCTCCCATAGATACGGTGAAAATGCGGTAGGGATTCATTTTTATTATGCTTTCAACACTCAGATTTTCAAGAAGCATTTTATCACTGTCCGCAATATTTATGCATCCGAAATCACTAAGCATTTCTCCCAATATTGTGCCTTCGCTCCCTTTGGCTTTAACAGCTCCTGAAGATACCCTTAAAAGAAGAATCCTTTTTTTCTCTTCGGACAGCTTCTTTTTTTCAAATTCATCTGTTATATCTTCAATTCTTTCCTTAACCTGAAGGCCGTTTTTTTCATACATATCTTTTTTACCCGTTATATCTGTGCATATATCAAGCATTTCAAGATAATCGTTAAAGGAATCAACATCGAAATAAGCCACGGTGATGCCGGCATTTTCAAGAACCGGCAGCATTTTCACGTGAGAAGCCGTAGAGGCACTTGCAAGCACCAGCGGCGGCTCAGAAGAAAGAATGGCTTCCTCCCCTGGAGAATGAGCACCGCCGATATTAATACAACCGGGAAGCTCAAGGCTCAAATCCTCCCAGGCATCCTCCGAAGCAGCACATACCTCTCCTCCCGAGAGCTGCCAGACCTCAGCAAAACTGCCAAGAAGTGCCGCAGCACGGTGAATTCCATTTTTCACGGAAACCCGGCGGTTTAGAGCATCGGTAAAAACGATACCGTCTTCACTGACTGCATTATTTTCTGCAACTCCGCATCCGCTTAAGAGAATTACACACAATGAGAGTGCAATCAGTTTACAGGGAAATCTTTTTCTCAACATATTCAAAACCGAGCCTTTTTATTGTTTCTTCAAAGCGTTCACCTTTTATTCCCTCATCACGGAAAAGGATTATGGCGTTTTCAACCACACGAAGAACTTCTTCCTCCGAAGTGAAGAGCTTCGAAAGAGGCTTGCCTGCGGCAGTTTTCTTACCCCATCTTCCTCCTATATATACTCTGTAGCCGGAAGACTCGTTTTCCAGAGCACCGAAGGGACATTTTTTCACACATCTTCCGCAATTGTTACAGATATTTTTATCTATATTTATTTTTCCGTTATCAATTCCTGCTGCCTTCATGGGACAAGCACTTTCGACGGCGCATTTCGAACATCCGCGACATTTTTCTACGTTGACTGAAAACGTTCTGCGCCCGATTACTCCCATATCGTTAAGCTCCGGCTTAACGCAGTTATTGGGACATCCGCCCACAGCAATTTTGAATTTATGGGGAAGAATTTCACTATGATATCCCTGATAGAAAAGCTTATGTATTTTCCCGCTTAAAGAAAAGGTATCTATAAGGCCGAAACGGCAGGTTGTTCCCTTGCAGGAAACTATGGGGCGAACCTTTGGCCCCGTACTGCCTGTCTCAAGTCCTCTTTCCTTCAGAAACATTATAAGCTCAGGTATATTATCATAAGGTACTCCCTGAATTTCAAAGGTCATACGGCTTGTGAGCGCAACCTCCGAGGAGCCGAATAAATCCGAGGCCTCGGCAACTGCACGATGCTCCTCCGAGGTTATTTTTCCGTTTCCGGTTATAACCCTTACGTTAAAAACATCCTCATACCTTTTATCCTGAAGACATCCGTAGCCCTTAACTTTATTTATCTGTTCTTCGCTGAGCTTTCCGTTCTTTGGTGTTATCCCTAAAATATCAAATGCATTCATATTAATTTCTCCCTTCAGTCATTAGTTATATTTCCGTCTCCGCTAACGGGGATTACTTCTCCTAAAAATGTTGGCTCCGGCTTAAATATTGTCTTTATAAAATCCTTGCATCTTGCAAGAATTTCACGAAGCTCCCTACCCGACTGACCAACGTATGTATGATAATCCGAGCTCACTCCGTAGGCTTCCACACCAAGCTTTTTTGCTATATGCAAGGCTCGGTGAAGATGATATTTCTGACTTACAATTACAATCTTTTCTGCCTTGAATATATCTCTTGCACGGTATATACTTTCATATGTGGAAAAGCCTGCATGATCCATAAACACATCCGATGAAGGAATCCCCTTATCTGTCGCATATTTTTTCATTGCATTGACTTCATCATAAGTAGTTTTGCCGTGATCTCCGCTCATAATAATTTTAGGAGCGGCTTTATTTTCATAAAGCTCGGTTCCCATCATAAGACGGTCTGCAAGCATATCGCTGGGCTTTCCGTTATTCTTAACGAGACATCCAAGCACAATTATACAATCTGCATCGGTAAGCTTCGCCGCTTCATCCGGCGTTATTATTCTTTTTTCGGTTGATGCCTTAACGTATTCATTTATTCCCGCAATGCTTATCAGAGCAAATATTCCTGCAATAAGCATTATTGATATTAATACTTTAATCCTTTTTTTCATAGTGAAACACCTCCTTTTCAGGTTTTCTCTTAAGTATCTGTATATTTGTATCTGAATTTTTTGATATTTTTATTGCCGATTATAAGGTTGGATGCAAATCTTTTTGAAGGATGTTCATATCATGTTATAACTAAAAATATATGAACAAACCGGAATTTATCAATCAGTCATCTTCATGCTCTGTAAGTATTTTATTGAGCTCACGCACAAAATCATGGTAACCTTCGGGAAAATTTTCAGAGCCATCGGCGTGTATTTCCTGTCCGTCATTTACGGTAGCCCTGAAGTCAAACATTATCCCGTCCTTCACATTTTTCGGGTGCTTTCCGTGAAATCCGTCCCAGCAAATTACACCGCAGGTATTCATAAGTTCAATAAAATCTGTAGTGTCACAAACAGCACTTGCCTCAAGCTCAAGCGTATCTACTCCATTTGAATATACTTTTCTGAAACGCCTGAGTTCTGTTTTCCCGTCTTCGTTTGCGATTTCATACACACTACAGAATCTCATTCCTTGCAAAGTAAGTGTCATCGTTTCAATTGAGGTAATCGTTTTTCTGCAATCATCTGCACAACCGCACAGTCCGATTGATGTCGAAAGCACCATAGTGGTTATTAAAGTTATAAACCTCCTCATTCAAGCACTCCTTTAATTAAAG
>JAZQFU010000083.1:0-7133 GCA_045539675.1 Clostridia bacterium
AGAGAAGGCGGAGTTTCTGAAAATGAACTCGGGAAAATGAATTTCGGAGCGGCAACCCGTGATTCTTCCGAAAATATAAAAAAGAATTATGAAATTTTCTGCGATGCAACCGGGATAAATATTGAAAGTATTGTGATTTCAAGTCAGTATCATAATGCTAATATAAAGGTTTGCAAAAAAGAAGACTGCGGCTCGGGGGTATTAAGACCTCTTGAATACAATGATGTTGACGGACTTGTTTCTAATGAATCCGGTGTTACGCTTTGTGTTTTTTCTGCAGATTGTATTCCTGTGCTTTTTGCGGATGCGGAAAACAAAGCTGTTGGGGCTTGTCACTGCGGATGGAAAGGAACCTTTAAAAAGCTTTCCGGTTTAACTGCTGATGCAATGCACGAAAATTTCGGAAGCTCCTATGAAAATCTGAAAGCTGTTATTGCTTACGGAATCAGAGGATGCTGTTATGAGGTAAGCGAGGAATTATATATGAATTTTATTTCTGAATTTCCTCATATAGAAAATACCTGTGCAGCGGAAATAAGGGAAGGAAGGTTTTACCTTGATCTTCAGGAAATAAATAAACAGATACTTCTTGAAAAAGGGCTGAAGGATGAGAACATAAATGTTGCAAGACTATGTACCTGCTGTAACGCAGGTCTGCTTCATTCACACCGCGCAACTGCAGGAAAAAGAGGAATAATGGGGCATTTCATCGGAATAAAATAAACTATTCTTCCTCTGAGGTTTCTCCGTTCATTATCCTTGTTTTCTCAGCAAGCTTCCGAAGCATTTCGGGCTGAATCCAGGCATCCGGCGAAGAATAAGCATCAGGCTCAAGAATTTCTTCATCGGGCGGTTCCGGAGATAATCTGTTTTTAATCATAATTGCTCCTTTCGCAGGTTTGTAAATTATAAATATAACGAAAAGATTATATAAATATCTTTTCCTGAAATACATAAAATATAAAGGAAGTAAATTCAAATGACACTTGAAAAAATAATTGAACTCGATAAAAAGTATTACATGAATACGTTCGGAGACAGAACTCCCGTAGCCTTTGAAAAGGGCGAGGGAATAACTCTTACCTCTGTTTCAGGGGAAAAGTATTATGATTTTATGGGAGGAATAGCAGTTTCTTCTCTGGGGCACGGCAATAAGACTCTTGTTGAAGCAATGAAGACCCAGGCAGAAAAGCTTATTCATACTTCCTCTCTCTATTATATCGAAAATCAGGCAGTTCTTGCGCAGCTGCTCTGTGAAAATACATTTGCCGATAAAGTGTTTTTCTGTAATTCCGGTGCTGAAGCTAACGAGGGTGCCATTAAGCTTGCAAGAAAATATTTTTATGAAAAAGGAATTTCCAAATGTGAAATTATCTGTCTTAAAAACTCCTTTCACGGAAGAACATTAACGACTGTTTCAGCAACCGGACAGGAAAAATATCAGAAGCCGTATGCACCGCTTACCGAAAAATTTGTATTTATTGAAAGAAACAACATAGATGAGCTTAAAAATGCTGTAAATGAAAATACTGCAGCTATTATGATAGAGTTTATTCAGGGAGAAAGCGGTGTTCATCCTCTTGACGCAGATTTTGTTAATGAAATCAGAAAAATCTGCGATGAAAAAGATATTCTGATGATTGCAGATGAGGTTCAGACCGGAGTAGGAAGATGCGGAAATCTCTATTGTTATATGAATTATGGTGTTGAGCCGGATATTCTTACAAGTGCAAAAGGACTGGGAGGCGGAGTGCCTATCGGCGCCGTGCTTGCTAAAGACAGCGTATGCGCTTTCAAACCCGGTGATCACGGAACAACCTTCGGCGGAAATCCATTCTGCTGTGCCTGCGGTATCGCGGTAATGAAGGAGCTTTATGAAGGCGGCGTTCTTGAAAATGTTAAAAAGGTATCAGCGCATTTCTTCGGAAGACTTGAAGAGTTAAAAAGTAAATATCCTGCAATTTCGGAAGTCCGGGGAGCAGGGCTTATGGTGGGAATTGAGTTCTCGAAAAATATAGGCGGAGTAATCCGTGGCAAGCTTTTTGAAAAGAAAATTCTCACGGGCTCAGTTGCAGATAAAATCCTGAGAGTTCTTCCTCCGCTTGTGCTTACCTGCGAGGAAGCTGATATATTTGTTGATACTTTAGGAGAGCTTCTCGATGAATGTTTATGATTTTGATAAAACCATATATGACGGAGACAGTACGGTTGACTTTTTCTTTTTCAGTCTTAAGAGAAATCCTGTTTTATGGATAACATCAATATGGTATATTGCGGCATTTCCTCTCTATTTTCTTAAGATAATATCAAAAACTCGTGCAAAAGAGCATTTTTACGGATTTCTTAAGCATATTAAGAATATAGATTCTGAAATAGATGTGTTTTGGAATGAACACATAGACGGTATCAAAAAGTGGTATTATGAGCAGCAGAAAAAAGATGATCTTGTAATATCTGCATCTCCGGAATTTATAATAAAGCCTGCCTGTAAAAGACTTGGGATAGAATCAATGGCTTCGAGGGTAGATGCAAAAACCGGGAAATATACCGGTGAAAACTGCCACGGAAAAGAAAAAGTAAGAAGATTCTACGAAGCGTATCAGAATGGTGTGATTGAAGAGTTTTATTCGGACAGCTATTCGGATACACCATTGGCGGAAATCGCAGAAAAAGCATTTCTGGTGAAAGGAAACAACATAAAAAACTGGAAGGATGATTAATGATGTATTATATAGGAGTTGACCTGGGCGGAACAAATATTGCAACCGGAATTATGGATGAAGAAGGAAAGATTTTAGCTAAATACAGCACTAAAACAGGCGGAGACAGAGCTCCTGAAGAAATCACCGCATCTATTGCGGAAACTGTGAAAGCTGTTATTTCCAAATCCGGTGCAGGCCTTAATGAAATAGAAGGAATTGGAATCGGAGTTCCCGGATGTTTTGATAATGAAAGCGGAAAGGTTCTTTTTACCAATAATATGAATCTCAGCGGATTTAATGTGGTAAAAGAGCTTCAGAAGTATTTTGATAAGCCTGTTTATATGGGTAATGATGCTAACTGCGCAGTGCTGGGCGAAATGATTGACGGAGGTGCAAAGGGGTATAATAACGTTGTTATGATTACCATAGGCACCGGAGTTGGCGGCGGATTCGTATCAAACGGAAAAATGTACGGAGGAGTTAACGGTGCCGCAATGGAGGTTGGTCATATCGTTATAAAAGAAAGTGACGGAATGGATTGCAATTGCGGAAGAAAAGGATGCTGGGAATCCTATGCATCGGCAAGAGCTCTTGTGAGATATACCAAAGAGGCTCTTGCAGAAAACAAAGATACATTAATGCATAAACTCGTTGCTGAAAACGGTGGTAAGGTAAATGGAAGAACTTCATTTGATGCTGCAAGAGCAGGGGATGAGGCAGCAAACAAGGTTGTGGATAAATTCGTTTATTATCTTTCACTCGGTCTGGCAGATCTTATAAATATCTTTCAGCCGGATGTTCTTCTTGTAGGAGGAGGAATCTCGAATGAAGGTGATTTTCTGCTTGACAGAGTAAGAAAGGTTGTTGCTTCATATACCTACGGTTACGATGTTGTTTCTGTGAATACAAAGATTAAAAAAGCAGAGCTTACAAATGATGCCGGAATTATTGGTGCAGGAATGATGGTAAATAAAAAATACAGATAAAAAAACAAATCCGTGAAAAAACTCACGGATTTGTTTTTTTTAATCAAAAAGCGGTGTGATTCACACCGCTTAGTTTTAATGAATTTTACCGTTGTTTTCAAGATAGGATTTTACCAGCTCTTCAAGAATCTCTGAACGTTCAAGTGAACTTATCATAACTCTGGAATTATTATAACTTGTGATGTATGTGGGATCACCGGACATAAGGTAACCTACAAACTGGCTGATAGGATTATATCCCTTTTCCTTCAGTGCATTGAAAACACAGTTGATGATTTCGCCCGGATTTGCCTTTTCTTCTTTGTTAATTTTTATCTGTCTTGTTGCACCGTTTTCCATATAATCCGCTCCTTTCTTTTAAATATAATATACCAAACGGCATTTAAAATCAAGTATTTTAACAAAAATTTAATATTTTATTTTTATTTGTTTTATTCGGGAATTCCGTTTTTAAGCTGAATGCCTTTGTCTGAGAGTTCAGAAACAATACCGTTTACAACCTCTAAAACTTCTTCCTTCGTAAGGGTTCTTTCAGGATGGGAGAACAGAATTCTCACAGTAATTGATTTTCCGTTTTCGTCTGCATATATATCTGAAACTCCAATGTCTTTAATGAGAGGGCAGTTTGCATTTGATACTGCTGTGGCAATGGGAGCAAAGGTCTCTGAAACGAAGGATAAGTCAATTTCAATTTCAGGGAATTTCGAAGGCTCCGCATAGAGAATGCCGGCGTTATCTGTTTCTGCAAAATCAGTTACGTCAATTTCAGCATAAACAATATTAGCCTTCTTATCAATTTTCTTTGCAACCGCGGAATTAACTATTCCTATTTCACCTATTTCTTTTCCTGCCATAACAATTCCGTTAAGATTTTTCGGATGCTGATAGGTATGAGAAGCATCCTTCTTAACAAATGAAAGTGTTTCGTGCTTTAAATCGTCGGCAATTACACAAAGGGCATCTCTTAATTCAAAATAAATCTTTTCTGTATCCTTTGTTTTGGAATATAAGGTTATACAAAGCTTTTTGCGTTCATTGCAAAGACCGTTTTCACCGATGCCTTCAAGAACTCTTCCGATTTCAAATACGGAAATATCGGTATCGTATCCGTTATTATATTTTAACTGACAGAGCTGAGTGGGAACAATGGATTTTCTTATGGTTTTAATATTGGGATTAGTTGCATTGATAAGCTCAACATTTTCTTCAATTTCAAGTCCCAGAGCTTTGTATTCATCGTAATAAGCCCAGATATAGGAATGAAGCTCGTGCATTGAATAACGCTTTACAAGAATATCCTTTATACGGTCTTCGTCACTTTTTTCCTGTGCAGCTCTTACGGGATAAAGGGGAACGCTGGCTGTATTTATATCAAAGTTATCATATCCGTATATTCTGGTTATTTCTTCGATAATATCAGCCTTAATCGTAACGTCCTTGGTTGCTCTCCATGAGGGAACGGTTACATTAAAATTATTATCGTTAAGAATAACATCAAAACCGAGTGCAGTAAGGGTTTTAGTTATTGTTTCATTAGGGATTTCAATACCGGTGTATTTATTAACGAAATCCTTGTTGAAGCTTAAAGTTACTGTTTCGTATTTGAAGGGGTAGTCATCTGTTAAAGATGATACAACCTTTGCTTCGCTGTCTATATCAGTAAGGAGCTTAACAAAACGCGCAACTGCAACTGTTGTCATTTCGGGATCAAGGCATTTTTCATAACGCATTGAAGCATCGGTTCTGTGAGCGAGTCTTACTGTTGATTTTCTTATGGATGAAGCATCAAAGGTGGCAGATTCAAGGGTAAGAGTAGTGGTTGATTCCACTATCTCAGAATCAAGTCCGCCCATAATTCCTGCAATGGCAACAGGTGTATCTCCGTTGCATATCATAAGTGTGTTTTCATCTATATCTCTTTCGATGTTATCAAGAGTTGTGAATTTGAAAGGCTTGTCAAATCTCTTTATGCGGATTTTTTCAACCTTTCTTGAGTCAAAGGCGTGCATAGGCTGACCCATTTCAAGCATAAGATAGTTCGTTAAGTCAGCAAGGAAATTCAATGCGCGCATTCCGCAGTAATAAAGTCTTATTCTCATATTGACCGGACTAACATGCTTTGAAATGTTTCCGAACTGCAGGCAGGAATATCTCTGACAAAGAGAATCTTCAATTTTTAAATCAACCTTTGGAAGATTGTTATAAGCATCGAGGTCTGCTGTGGGAAGCGGTTTTAATTCTCTTCCTGCAATTGCGGCAAACTCTCTTGCGATTCCGTAGTGACCCCAAAGGTCGGGACGGTTGGTAAGAGATTTATTATCAACTTCAAATATAATATCGTCGATTTCATAAACAGATTTTAAATCAGTTCCGTTTGCTAAATCATCTGTAATTTCCATTATTCCGTCATTACTGTCGCTTATTCCGATTTCCTTTTCTGAACAGCACATACCGTTTGAAGTATATCCTGCAAGCTTACGGGGGGTGATGGTGATTTCGCCAATCTGTGCGCCAAGCTTTGCAAAAGCAGTTTTCATTCCTACCCGTCCATTGGGAGCAACGCAAACAACGTCAACAAGCTCATCTTCTCCTATATCGACTTTTAAAAGATGAAGCTTCTTTGATTCGGGATGATCCTCAACTGATTTGATTTCAGCAACAACAATGCCCGATAAATCGGAGCCCTTATAAAATATTTCATTTTCAACCTCAGCAGTTGAAAGAGAGAATTTAGCGATAAGTTCTGATTTGTCAATTCCCGATAAGTCAACAAAATCGGAAATCCAGTTCATAGATAAAAACATTTATATGCACTCCTTTCTTATTTATCGTCCGTAAATTGTGAAAGTGTTTTTAAACTTCCGCTGTTAAGATCACGGATATCCTTGATTCCGTATTTCATCATTGCAAGACGTGTAAGACCTAATCCGAACGCAAAGCCGGTATATTCTTCGGGATCAATTCCTCCGGCTTTGAGAACTTCGGGATGAATCATTCCGCAGGGGCAGAGCTCAAGCCATCCGCTGTGCTTACAGGAGGGACATCCTTCGCCGCTGCAGATAAGACAGCTTATAACAAGCTCAAAACCGGGCTCCACGAAGGGGAAGAAGCCTGGACGAAGTCTTACCTTGATATCTTTTCTGAAAACCTCTGAAAGCATAGTTTTCATAAAGAAAATAAGATTTGAAATTGAAATATTTTTATCAACCATAACTCCTTCCATCTGGAAGAAAGTATTTTCATGGCAGGCGTCGGTTGCTTCGTTTCTGAAGCAACGGCCGGGGAAAATTGCTTTAATGGGTTTGCCTTCATTAATAAGAGCATCTTTATATTTTTTATAAATCGCATTCTGAGCAGCAGAGGTATGCGACTTCAAAAGCTGACCGTTTTCAAGGTAATAAGTATCCTGCATATCTCTTGCGGGATGATTTTTGGGGATATTAAG
>JAZQFU010000084.1:0-9103 GCA_045539675.1 Clostridia bacterium
GCAGAAACAAAATCCCCTCTTGCAAGGTCGACAGGTATTGATGCTAAGTTTGTAAAAGTATCAAGTCCCGGAATAAGTGATGCGCCAGTTAGAACATTACTCACACTGTCTAAAACACTTCTCCAGTCATACTCGCGATTCCCTTGAGTGTTTCCAAAATTTCCTCTTACTCCTCCACCCATTAAGCAGTCACCTGCTTTCTGAACTTTGAAAGCAGGTGAGAGAATAAGACATTAATTAATTTTTTGTTTTCCTACCATGATTTTGTTTGGAAAATTATGATAATTTACGCAGAAAAAATTATCTTCTGTTATGAAAACGGGTGGATCACCAGATATACAAATAGCTTCAAAAACAAAAGTAGTAAATTCCTCATATCCTATTTCGTTTTCTTCAAACTCATTTTCATCTTCAAAACATGTGTCAAATCTAGCGGTTATTGTTTCTCCTTCGCTCCATACTAATGTCATTTCTTCTATATCGAATTTATCTAGGTTTTTTAAAAAATTGCCAATAATTGTTCCTTCTTTTTCATTTAAAAACATAACTATTTCCTCCAATTAATAGGTCTGGCAGGCACTATATGTGCTCCGTCTTTTGTATATCTAATAGTACCTACAGTGGTATCATAAGCTTTACCAGTTACTTCGTCAACATATTTTCCAATAACTTTTTTAAAATTGACTCGTTCCGAGGTCGAATTTATTCTCTGTCCAGTGCCACTATATTTTTTTATCAATTGTTGTGCATCAGATACAGAACCAGAAAAAATACTTCTTCCTTTTTTATAATTATTGTGCCCAACGATGTGCTTTCCTTGTCTACCTGAATGAAGTTTTTTCGTAAATTTAGTAAAATCCGAAGCTTTATCTGCAACCTTCGCCGCATCTACAGCTTTATCCGCTATTTTAGCAAGTTTTGCTGCATCCCCAATTTCGCCAACTACTGGGACAACACCAAGTGCACTAAGTCCCGCAGAAACAAAATCCCCTCTTGCAAGGTCGACAGGTATTGATGCCAAGTTTGTAAAAGTATCTAATCCCGGAATAAGCGATGCAGCTGCTAACAT
Source organism: Clostridia bacterium (assembly GCA_045539675.1). Taxonomy (GTDB): domain Bacteria; phylum Bacillota; class Clostridia; order UMGS1840; family HGM11507; genus JAZQFU01. The sequence goes on from JAZQFU010000084.1 coordinate 1,070, forward strand.
ATTACTTAGTGCATCTAAACTACTACCTTTGGTATTTCCAAAATCTCCTGATATACTTCCACCCATTAAGCAGTCACCTGCTTTCTGGACTTTGAAAACTCACTTTCAAAGGCTATGATATTGATACCCATATCCTTATAGGACTTGAATATGCTGTCAGGTGCACTACCGTAAACTATTATAGTTTTAGGAGACAGCCTTTGCACCATTCGGGCAAGACCTATTTTGAAGAAGATTTTATCTTCTTTTCGTTTGATGCAACCGTATGTGCCTACTGCTACAACTCTGTTTTTCTCTATTCCGTCAAAACAGAAAGAAAATGTTCTCTCATCTCCGAATCTTACATTTGGAATAATCTCTATACCGTTTGATTGTAACCAATTCGCAAGCGCTCTGCTCCGGTATGTATTCCACATCTGCATAACAAACGGCATATTGCGATACATACTGAAATCCGGTGATATTACACCTTTGAATTTTCTCAACCTGCTGAGATATTTTTTGGAATTATTCCATAGTATTTTCTCCATTTTTCTGCTGTGCTTAATATTATCATATATGTCGGGGCATGTCAACTTTGACGGCTCGTAAAAAAACGGGAAAATTGTGTCGAAAAAGTGAAATTTCTATTGCAAAATTGTTACAAATATATTATAATTAATTTAAACTATGCTAAGGGTGATATATATGGAGCTTCTTAAAGAAAGAATAAGAAAAGACGGAGTTATAAAAGAAGGCAATGTTCTCAAGGTGGATAAATTTCTTAACCACCAGATGGATATTGCTCTTTTTCAGGAAATGGGCAAGGAATTCAAGAGACGTTTTGCGGATTGCAATATAACCAAGATTCTTACTGTTGAGGCATCGGGAATCGGAATTGCCTGCGTTGTGGCTCAGTATTTTGACGTGCCCGTGGTTTTCGCAAAGAAAAACAAAACAAAGAATATTGCCGGTGATGTTTATACCTGCAAGGTTGAATCCTTTACTCACGGAAGAGTATTTGAAGTTATTGTTGCAAAGGAATTCTTAAATCCCGACGATAAGGTTCTGATTATAGATGATTTTTTAGCAAACGGAAGTGCACTTATGGGGCTTATAAGCATAGTAAGAAGTGCAGGTGCTGAAATCTGCGGTGCGGGAATCGCAATAGAGAAGGGCTTCCAGATTGGCGGAGAAATAATCCGAAATATGGGAATACGTCTGGAATCTCTTGCAATAGTTGAATCAATGGATCATATTAACGGAACCGTTGAATTCAGAGACTGATACTTAAGGCCTGTGCCTTTGTATAAAAAAATTTTTAAGGAGGAGACTTTCAAATGAAAAAGTTCTCAAAGCTTCTGGCAATTCTTCTGGCTCTTGCAACCGTTCTTATGTTTGCAGGATGCTCTGATGCACCTAACACAAATGACGAAGGTGTTTCTGACTTCAAGGTCGGCGTTATTCACATCGGCGATCCCGCTGACGGTTCAGGTTACTCCTTTGCTCACGATCAGGGTATCGTAGCAATGCAGGCTAACTTAAACCTCAAAGACGAGCAGATTGTTCGTAAGATTAATGTTAACGACGGCGATGCTGTTGCAACCAAAACCGCTATCGAAGAATGTCTTGAAGAAGGATGTAACATCATCTTCGGTACCAGCTGGGGATATATGGATACCATGGCAGAGCTTGCTGAAGAGTATCCCGAAGTTGTATTCTCGCACGGCACAGGCTACAAATCAAACGGCAAAAACTTCAACAACTACTTCGGAAGAATTTATCAGGCAAGATATCTTGCAGGTATTGCTGCAGGCTTAAAGACCAAGACCAACAAAATCGGTTACGTTGCAGCTATGGATATTTCCAACTCTGAGGTTACCGGCGGACTCAACGCTTTTGCAATGGGTATTGAATCCGTTAATCCCGATGCAGTTGTATACGTTAAAGTTACAAACTCCTGGTTCGATCCTACTTTAGAGCAGCAGGCTGCTGAAGCTCTTCTTGACCTCGGATGTGACGTTATCGGTCAGCACTGTGATACTACCGCTCCTCAGCTCGCAGCTGAGAAGAGAGGCGTTTGGGGCTGCGGATATAACTCCGATATGACAAAGGATGCTCCCAAGGCTCACCTTACCGCTCCCATCTGGAACTGGGGCGTTTACTACACCGCAGCTGCAAAAGCAGTTATGGAAGGCACATGGACAGGAGAAAACTACTTCGGCGGAATGGATGACGGTCTCGTAGACGTTTCTCCCCTCTCTGAAAACTGTGCTGAAGGCACTGCAGAAAAAATCGAAGAAGCAAGACAGAAAATCAAAGACGGCTTCAAAATCTTCGAAGGCAAGCTTGTTGACAATAAGGGCAACGAGGTTTGCAAGGAAGGCGAAGCATTATCCGACGCTGATATTACCGGTGCTATGAACTGGTACTACAAGAACGTTGAAGAAAAATAATAACAGGTGATTTTGTGGAAAAAACGACTGAAAGAATAGCCATTGAGCTTACGGGTGTTACCAAAACATTCGGTTCGGTTGTTGCCAACGATGATATTCATCTGTCTGCCAGGAAGGGCGAGATTCTCGCCCTTCTTGGTGAAAACGGATCGGGTAAAACAACCCTTATGAATATTCTCGCCGGCATATACAAACCGGATTCAGGCTCTATACTTATTAACGGAACCCCGGCAGTTATAAATTCCCCCGAGGATGCAAACAAGCTGGGAATAGGTATGATACATCAGCACTTCAAGCTTGTTGATGTTCATTCTGCTGCAGATAATATTATTTTAGGCTGTAACAACGGCTTTATGCTTAAGAAGCAGAGATATGCAAAGGTAAGAGAATTCAGCCGTGAATACGGCCTTGAAATCAACCCCGAAGAAAAGATTTACAATATGTCCGTAGGCGAAAAACAGACAGTTGAAATACTGAAGGTGCTTTATCGCGGTGCGGATATTTTAATTTTGGATGAACCCACAGTGGTTCTTTCCCCTCAGGAAACCGAAAAGCTCTTTAAGATTTTAAAGCATATGAAAGAAAAGGGCTGTACCGTTATTATCATAACCCATAAGCTTAATGAGGTTATGGAAATAAGCGACCGTGTTACCATTTTAAGAAAAGGCAAAAGTATTACAACCGTTAAAACTTCAGAAACCAATATTCACGAACTTACCGAGCTTATGGTGGGAAGACCCGTTGAGCTTTCCATTGAAAGACCCGAGCCTGCGAATGTCAGCCCTATATTAAGCATTCATAACCTTACCGTGGAAAACGAGGAAGGGGTAAAAATGCTTAAAGACATCAGCTTTTCCCTTAACAGAGGTGAAATTCTCGGTGTTGCCGGAGTTGCAGGAAGCGGTCAGAAGGAACTTTGCGAAGCTATTTCCGGTCTTATGCCCGTTAAGCTTGGTGCAATCTTATATAACAAGGAAAATATTGTAGGGAAATCTCCCGATGAAATAATAAATATGGGAATAAGCATGAGCTTCATTCCGGAAGACCGTCTGGGAATGGGCCTTGCAGCTTCAATGAGCCTTGTGGATAATATGATTCTCAAAAGCTATAAGGAAACCTCAAAAGGGCCTTTTGTTAAGAAAAAGGATGCAAGAGAGGTAACCAAAAAAATAGTTGAGGAATTTGAAATTTCCACTCCCGATATTGATACTCCCGTAAGAAGACTTTCGGGCGGAAACGTTCAGAAGGTTCTTTTGGGAAGAGAAATCCATTCAAACCCCAACGTGCTTATTACCGCCTATGCGGTGCGGGGGCTTGATATCAATTCCTCATATACCATTTACGATTCCTTGAATGAGCAGAAAAAGAAAAACGTGGCTATCCTCTTTATCGGCGAAGACCTTGACGTTATGCTTGAGCTTTGCGATAAGATTATGGTTCTTTGCCACGGTGAGCTTACGGGAATCGTGGATGCTAAAGAAACAACAAAGGAACAGCTCGGTCTTATGATGACCAATGCATTAAAGAGCGGGGAGGTTAACAATGAGTAGGAAAATTAAAAGCGAACCCCGTTTTATGGTGGTTAAAAACCCCGGAGTTTCTGCCGGCAAAATTGCTCTGCTTTCGGTTATTTCCGTTATTGCCGGGCTTACTATCGGCGGATTATTCTTAACTTGCTTGGGCATCAATCCTTTCGTTGCATATGCAACCATAATAAAGGGTGCATTCCAGAGCAAAATAGCAATTCAGGGAACGGTGCGGCTTGCAATTCCCCTGCTTATTTCAGCTCTCGGTGTTTCCCTTGCCTTCAAAATGAAGTTCTGGAATATAGGTGCTGAAGGTCAGATTATTGCCGGAGGAATTTTTGCCACATATTTTGCACTTTTCCATTCCGATCTTCCCCACTATCTGCTTCTTCTTATAATGCTTGTTGCGGGAGCATTGGGCGGCGGAATCTGGGCTCTTATTCCTGCCTGGTTCAAGTGTAAATACAATACAAACGAAACCCTCTTCACCCTGATGATGAACTATATTGCGCTTTACTTTATAAAGTTCTTCACCGAAGGGCCCTGGAGAGATCCGGAATCCTCCGGATTTCCGAAAATCGCACTTTTTGAAGAGTCTGCAAGACTTGATAAGGTTCTCGGAGTTCATTGCGGATGGATAATTGCACTTCTTCTTGTTGTATTTGTTTTCATATATCTTAAATATACCAAAAGCGGATACGAAATCTCGGTGGTTGGTGAAAGCCATAACACCGCCCGTTATGCGGGAATCAACGTTAATAAGGTAGTGCTTAAAACAATATTCTTAAGCGGTGCAATCTGCGGTATTGCCGGAATGTGTCAGGTAAGCGGTGCGGCGGCAACCTTAAGTGAAGGTATTGCCGGCGGAGTAGGCTTCACGGCAATTATCGTTTCCTGGCTTGCCCGTCTTAACGCTCCCGTATGCCTTGTTATTTCCGTGCTTTTTGCAATACTTACCAAGGGCTGCAGCGTTATGCAGAGTACCTTTAATATTTCTTCAACCGTTTCTGAAATATTGCAGGGAATAATCCTCTTTTCGGTTCTCGGCTTTGACTTCTTCACGGAATATAAGCTGCTTTCAAGAAAGGAGAAAAAATAATTATGAATATGGTAATAAACTTTCTTTATGCGGCAATTAAAGCCGGCGCTCCCCTTCTTTTCGGAACAACGGGAGAAATAATAACCGAAAAAAGCGGAAGCCTTAACCTTGGTGTTGAGGGTATGATGTATATGGGCGCTTTTGCAGGCTTCCTTGCAGGACTTCTTACAGAAAGCCTTGCCCTGGCTCTTATCTGCGCTTTTCTTGCAGGAGCCTTCGGTGCACTTATCTATGCTTTTCTTACGGTTACCTTAAAGGCGAATCAGACTGTTTCCGGTCTTGCTCTCACCATTTTCGGAACAGGTGCGGCAAACTTCTTCGGAGTTCTTATGATTTCAAAAACCCCCGGAGGAACCCCCAAGCTTTCCGAATCACTTATGGCAAAGCTTGCTCCCGTTCATATTCCCGGCTTAAGTGATATTCCCTACGTGGGCAGGCTCTTATTCAACCATGGAGTTCTCATTTACCTGGGAATTCTTATTGCAATCATATTATGGTTCTTCGTTGAAAAAACAAATGCAGGACTTAAAATGCGTTCCGTAGGTCAGAATCCTGCGGCGGCTGATGCAGCAGGAATAAACGTAAGCCTTACACGATATATCTGGGCGCTTATAGGCGGCGGAGTATGCGGACTTGGCGGAGCTTATATTTCGCTTATAAACGGCGGCGGAGTATGGAATAACAACTGTGTTAACGGTCAGGGCTGGATAGCCGTAGCTTTGGTTATATTCGCATCCTGGAGCCCCGTAAAGGCACTTTACGGCTCGCTGATTTTCGGTGCATTCACCGTTCTTCAGTTCTACGTTCCCAAGGGAGTCTTAAATATTCCCAATGCCTTCTACGTTATGCTCCCCTTCGTTATAACCGCAATAGTTCTGGTTATAACCTCAATGAGAAAATCAAAATCCAATTCACAGCCTATGGGCTGCAGCATTAACTATTTCAGAGAAGAGCGGTAAAATGAAAAGCTTAGGAAAAGTATTTATTATAGGAGACAGCTATTCAACCTTCCAGGGAGTAACACCTGAAGACTGCCTTCCATATTACAGAACGGACGGAACCAACGATACCGATGTTGATGCCGTTGAAAAAACCTGGTGGCATCAGCTTATTACCGAAACAGGCTCAACCCTTCTTAAGAATACAAGCTATTCAGGCTCTACAATAAGCTTCAGTGGATATGAAGGTGACTTTTACTACGGTGCCGCATTTACTTCGAGATTTGATAATCATGTAAATTCAAGATTTTTCGTGAATAATGCGCCAGATACGGTAATAGTTTTCGGAGGAACAAACGATTCCTGGGCAGGCTCTCCCATCGGTGAGCTGAAATACGAAAACTGGGATAAGAAAAATGATTTTTATGAGTTTGCTCCTTCTCTTACCTATCTTTTCCACCGGATTAAAACGGCACTTCCCGATGCTTACGTGGTTTCCATCCTTAATTCAGGCTTAAAGCCCGAAATCAATCAGGTAATGGAGGAAGCCTGCAGGCACTACGGAATAAAGCTTATTAAGCTTGGTGAGGCAGATAAGGGAAATGACCACCCTACCGCAAAGGGTATGACTCAGATTAAGAATATGATTCTTGCGGAAATATAGTTATTCGCTATAAACAAAAAGTTATTCGTTTTAAAATCATTTAAAGCGAATAACTTTTTTATCTTAATTCTTAATTCTTAATTCTAAATTCTTCATTCTTAATCACGGCTCTGCCGTCTTCCGAACGTGCTTATACATTGCCTCAACCGCCTCGCACATATTCACCGGAGTAATTTCGATTCCGGGATGAGAATTCTTAAATACCACAAAAAGCTGATGAGCAAACCCCTGCCCCATCCATTCCATTCCCTCGAAATCGAGAGTAACTTCTCTGAAGCTTTCCAGTCTGTTACAGATTCTTTTCGCCTGAGAACGGGAAACCGGGGAGCTTTCAAAAATATTTTTAAGCGGAATAAGGGTTTTTGTAAATCCGCCATCCACATTGGAATACATATCAAAAACATCTCTCAGATTTTTTCGTGAGTTATTTGAAAGCTCAAGATAAACGGTAGTTCCCCGTGTATTCGTATTAGCAAGCTTTAAAATTTCGCTTTCCTCGTATTTATTGTTGGAAAAAATACGTCCGTCTGATATTATAAAGAATGCATCCATTATTTTTGAAGTAAAGAAAATCCCTTCTCCCGAATGATTCTCGCTGTCTGTAGTAAGCTTTCCCTTAAAAAGCTCGCATATTGCATCCTCAAGAGTTGCATAATCAAAATAGCTTCTTATTTTTTCAAATATACCTATTCCGTTATCGGAAATTATAACCGATATATGCTGATAGTCACGTATTACGGTAACCTCTGCAGAATCAGCCATTGAATGATCCATAACGTTATTTATCATTTCGCTGAAGCCGTATTCCCATATGAGCCTCACATTGGGAGGCAAATCCTCTGTATGAGGTTTAAGACATTCTCTGTACGCTCCCATATCGGAAGAAAGCTTTCCCTCTTCCCTTGAAAGCTTATATATATATTCATTTTTTACTGTTTCATATATTCCTCTCTTAACTCTTCTTATTATTCCTTCATCCACCAGCTTATTTATGTACGAATGGACGGTATTACGGTTAAGTCCAAGAGTTTCAGCAATTTTTTCTGTAAGTCTGTCTTTTTCCCCCGAAGATATTTTTTCGAGGATATAAGTTATTATTGCCTTCTGCTTTTCTTTCTCAAATTTCATTAGCCTTCACCTCGCATCATCTTCATTATAAAATATTATTTCACTTAAGTCAATAATTATTCGCCATAAACAAAAAAGTTATTCGTTTTAAAATCATTTAAAACGAATAACTTTTTTTTCTTGTTGTTTTTGCATATCTCCGGGAATTGGATTTTTCCAAAGCCTTACAGAATTTGCGGCACATCCTGAAGGCTGTGCCCTACAATTTTTCGGATTCCGCAAGAGCCTCCTTCTCCGAGGGAGG
>JAZQFU010000085.1:0-20642 GCA_045539675.1 Clostridia bacterium
ATGCAGAAGCGGTTCAGCTTGTAACAGTTAATGACGACATCAAGACCCTTGCACACCTTAAGGGTAAGAAGGTTTCCATCGGTGCTCCTGCATCAGGTGTTTACTTCAATGCTATTGACGTTCTCGCAGCAGTTGGTCTTACAGAAAACGACATCGAACCCCAGTATCAGTCCTTTGCAGACAGTGCAGATGCACTCAAAGACGGAAAAATAGATGCAGCATTTATCGTTGCAGGTGCACCTACTCCTGCAATCACCGAGCTTTGCACCACCAATTCAGCATATCTCGTTCCCATTGACGGAGCAGTTGCTGAAAAAATGATGGCTGACTGCCCCTTCTATACGGAATATGTTGTTCCTGCAGGAACCTATAACGGGCAGACAGAAGACGTTAAGACCGTTACCGTTAAGGCAACTCTTATCGTAAGCGCAGATGCAGCTGAGGAAGATGTTTATAAGCTTACAGCGGCAATTTTTGATAACATTGATGCAATCACCGCAGAAAACGGAAAGGGCGCAGAGCTTTCAATAGAAAATGCTACAAGCGGTATGACCGTTCCCTTCCATGCAGGTGCGGCAAAATATTTTGATGAAAAGGGAGTTACCGTATCGGTAGAATAACTTCATAAATGAGGGGGTTGTAACGGTAGCTTACAACCCCGTTTTTTTAGTCAGAGGTGATATAATTGTCTTTTTTCAAGAAAAAGGAAGCGGTTTCGGAGCCTATGGATCTGGAAGCCGTAATGAAAAAATATGACCGTGAATCAAACGTAAGAATATGGGAAGGTAAGCCGAAGATTGCAGTAACCTGCATTATGGCTGTGTTTTCCCTGTTTTGCCTTTATGTAACTCTTGTTGCAAGCTGGCTTGAAGAAATAAGGCTCACATCCTTTGTTGCCTTTATTGTTTTTCTCGGTTATCTTGTTTATCCTGCAAGAAAAGGTCAGCAGAAGGTAAACAGTATGCCCTGGTATGATATTCTGCTTATGATTTGCGGAACGGGTGCTTTTCTTTATTATACTGCCAATGCGGTAACCATTATTCAGCAGGGCAGTAAATTTGAATGGTATCAGATTGTTATAGGTATTGTCGGAATAATGTCTCTTGTGGAGGTCTGCAGAAGAAGTGTGGGACTTCCCATAATAATTGTTGCCGGAGCATTTGTTTTGTATGCGCTTACTGCAGGTCTTTCCAATCCAACCCTTTGGGGAAAGCTTAATTATGCCGTGCATTACCTTTTCTACAGTAAAGAAGGTATTCTTGCTACTCCCATAAACGTTTGCTCCAAATTTATTGTTGTTTTCATTATCTTCGGAGCTTTCCTTGAAAGAACGGGTATTGCAGACTTCTTTATAAATATTGCAAACTCGGTTGTCGGCGGATTTTCCGGCGGCCCGGCAAAGGTAGCGGTTGTTGCCAGCGCAATGGAGGGAATGGTTTCGGGTTCTTCGGTTGCAAATACGGTAGGCTCGGGCTCGGTTACTATTCCTCTTATGAAAAAAACAGGCTATAAGCCTGAATTTGCTGCAGCGGCAGAGGCATCTGCCTCCACCGGCGGACAGATTATGCCTCCCATTATGGGTGCGGCGGCATTTCTTATGGCGGATTATGTAGGCGTTCCTTACAGTAATATTGTTGTAAGAGCCATTCTTCCTGCAGTTTTGTATTTTGCGGGAATTTTCATTGCTGTTCATCTTGAAGCCAAGAAGGAAGGGCTCAGGGGAATTTCAAAGGAAGAGCTTCCTAAGTTTATACCTCTTCTTAAGCAGAGCTATCTGCTTCTTCCTCTTATAATTCTTATTTATCTTGTGGGAACAAGCCAGAAGTCAATTCAGTATGCGGCGGCTATTGCCATTGTTGCAGCTATATTTGTAAGCTTTTTCAATAAGGGAAACAGAATAACGCCGAAGAAAATATGGGAAGCACTTGCGGCAGGCGGTCAGGGAATGATCACCGTTGCGGCGGCCTGCGGAGTTGCAGGAATCATCGCAGGAACCATTACCATGACAGGTCTTGCAAATGTTATGATTAACGGGATTGTTGCCCTTGCGGGAAATCACGTTATAATCGCCCTGTTCCTTACAATGCTTTGCTGTATCGTGCTTGGAATGGGTGTTCCCACCACGGCAAATTATTGCATTATGGCGGCAACCTGTGCTCCCATTCTGGTTCGTATGGGAGTTCCTGCTCTTGCGGCTCATTTCTTTGTTTTCTATTTCGGAATTGTGGCAGACCTTACTCCTCCCGTTGCCCTTGCGGCATATGCGGGAGCGGCAATTGCTCAGGCAAATCCCATGAAAACAGCCTTTACCGCAACCAAGCTTGCAATCGGAGCGTTTATTGTTCCTTATGTTTTTGCTCTTAACCCCGCAATGCTTTTCATAGATACAAGTGCAATGGAGGTTGTGATTATAACCGTAACCTCTCTCGTGGGAATATTTGCGGTTTCATCATCCCTTGAAGGATATGTATTTAAGAAAATGCCTGTATGGCAGAGAATTATATGCCTTATCGGAGGACTCCTTCTTATATATCCCGGTGTCGTTACCGATACTATAGGACTTGTGCTTGTGGGATGCATTATGACTTTGCAATTCATCGGCAGAGATAAAAAGCAGGCATAAGGAGGAAGCTTGTTTTCATATAATATTATCAGAAAGTATGAAAGGATAATATTTATGAAGAAGCTTTTCGGAAATATTAAAATAATAAAGGGTGACGGATTTTTCCGTCACCCTTTGGTGGTTTATGAAGGAGGGGTAAAATGAGCGGATATGAGCTTGTTCTCGGAGTGATGCTTATTCTTCTTCTCCTCTATGTTTTTGCACGCCCCATCGGATTTTTATTCCGGGTTATTATAAGAGGGGTAGGGTATTCTGCGCTGGTTTTCATAATAAACCTGATTACCGCTCCTGCAGGCTTTACCCTGGGAATAAACGCCGTAACCTCTCTGATTTTCGGCTTTCTTGGTATTTACGGCGTCGGTGCCGGCTATCTTGCCGGACTTTTATATTCCTTAAGATTGTAATACTGAAGTATTTTATACCGGTTTATTTTTTCTTCAAGCTCCGGCGGAAAATCATCCGTAAGATTGCCGTCTGAGATTTTGAAGCCGCTGCAGATAACCTGAACTTCCTTTGAAAGCTCACGTACGAATCTGAAATAGGGAGAAATATTCATATCTGCAAAATCCTGAAGCTGACCGCTTAAGAAGTTGGCGGAAATCAGCCCTCTGTCTCCCTTTTCTGCCTTCGGATTTTCCTTTTCGAAGGCATCGTTTCCGAGTATCATCCATGGGGTGGTATGCTGACGGATAACCGATTCTGCGGTGTTTCCGCTGAGCTCGTAGCCAATGCTGTTATAGCAGTTATATTCAGCATCCCATTGGGGAAGATGGTCTCCGAAAAATACTATAATTGTGGGAACGGGAAGAGAATCTGCATATTCCTTCACAGCAACAAGCATTTCAACCGCATCGTTTATATTATCTGCATAGTTTTCAAGGGTATTGTATTCCTCGTCGGAAAGCTCCTCCGGACGCACGAGACGGGGATTATCTACGGGAGCTTTACTGTACGGGCCGTGATTCTGAACCGAAACATGGAAGTGGAAGTAGCCTCTTTCCGGGTCTTTGTTCATATGCTTTTTATAATCCTCAATAATCATTTTACCTCCGAGGTTATCGGTGGTATAATAATTTTTCGTTTCAAGAGCATGGCGGATATCCTCTATGGAATAGAAGTTATCAAAGCGCATATGTCTGTATACATTCTGACGGTTATAGAACCAGGGGTGCCAGGGATGGGTTGCCGTTGTTTTATATCCCAGCTCGCTGAATGCATAGGGCAGGGAATAGGCGGGCTTATTGATATGGGTTTTATAAACCGTCGGCATGGACGGGTCTATAAGAGTAAGATTCGAGCCTGCAACGAATTCAAATTCCGAAGAGGCGGTTCCTCCGGCAAAGCCGGGAACGAATAATTCTCCGTATAAGGCTTCATTCTTAAGCTCATTGAATTTTTCGTAAGGATTTCTTCCGGGAAGAAATTCCAGATTCTCCGCCTTCTGCATATCAAAGAAGGATTCACTCATTATTCCGATAACGTTGGGGAATTTTTTACCGTTGTCTACGGGGTAATCCTCCAATATTTCAAGGGCGGCTTCTTTGGAATATCCCTCCGGCTTCTGATAAACAACTCCGGAAAATGCCGAAATAAAGGAAAATACGAAGCCTTTATTTGCAAATACCTCAGACTCGTGGTATTCGTTTCCCGCTATACGGATATCAGCATAGATATTGTGATTTGAATAAACAAAAAACCAGGAGCCGAGAATAATCGCCAATGCACAGATGAGGGAAATTCCTCTGTAAAGAACCGGGAGCTTTTTGTTTCTTATTTTAATTACGGTAAAAACACACATGGCTATCATGGCAATAACCATTAAAACAATTTTTGCATTAACCTCAAGCACGTAGCTTTCCAGCATATCTGAGGTTTCGGAAAGAAGTGCAATATCGGTGGGCTTAAAGGGTTCATCCCTGAAAAGAATCTTGAATTCATTAATGAGCAAAAATACGGTCAGCGGAATATTAACGCAAAGAAAGCTTGCTCTTAATGAACCGGTAAGCGCCAGAAAAATAAGCATAAGTGCCACCAACGGAAGAAAATTCATAAGGAAAATCAAGGGATTCGTAAGGTATGAAATATACCCCGTAACCATTATTCCGTTCTGAAGCAGTGCCTGATATATAACCGAAAAAAGTGAGAAGACAAATACCGTTATAACGGTCTGCTTTGCAGTAAGCTCCAGCTTCTCTTTATTTAATATTTTCATAACATCACCTTTTAACAGTATAACACAATAAAAATTATTTGTCTATTATTTTTAAAGCTTCATTAAGGAGAATGCTTCTTTCGTTGGGAAGCCTTCCCTCCGTAACACCGTAAAGAAGTGCTTCAAGTATTCTTCCAAGCTCTTTGCCCTTCGGAATTCCCGCCCGGTGGAGAATTGTGCCGTCAACGGCAAGGTCATTTAAGGATATGCAAAGCTTTTCTTCGAGGGCTTTTTCAATAATTTCTGCTTTTTCAGAGCTACCCGTAATTTCAAGATAGCTTATAACATCACGGCAGGAAGCAGCTTTGAGTCTGCCTGCCTTAAGAAGAAGCTCCCGCCTTTCTGAAGCTTCTTCAAAGGAATGGATTTCTCTTACTGCCGTCACGGTTTTTGTATCGCTTTTAAGGGATTTTAAATCTCCGACCGCTGTTTCCTTCGGTAAAATAAGTGCAAGCCTTAAATATTTGCTTTTGGGAGCTTCATTGATTTTCCTTTTCGTGAAGGGAGAAAGAAAAACGCGGAAAACATCCTCATATTCCGAAAAGAGAAGGTCGGGAGTGCCCATAAGCGCTTTGATAAATTCGGTATGAATTCTTTCCTTTGAAATGTTATTTATAAGCTCTTTTTTTGTATGCATTGCACGAGCGGTTTTCTCTTCAATTTCAAAGCCCAGCACCGAGGCGAAACGGATTCCGCGGAGAATCCGCAGACTGTCTTCCTCAAACCTCTTTTCTGCATTTCCCACACAGCGTATAATTTTTCTTTTGATATCATCTCTTCCGCCGAAGGGATCAATGATGCCCGAATCGGGATTATATGCCATAGCATTTACCGTGAAATCCCTGCGGCTTAAATCCTCGGCGAGAGATTTGGTAAAGTAAACGGATTCGGGATGACGGTTATCTTTGTATTCACCGTCTGTTCGGTAGGTGGTTATTTCGTAAAGGCTGTGATTCATAACAACGGCAACGGTTCCGTGCTTTATGCCGTTTTCGGAAATTTTATAATCCTTAAAGCATTCGGCGGTTTCGTGAGGCTCTGCGCTTGTGGTGATATCGTAATCCCCGGGAGTCTTTCCCATAATAATATCACGTACGCATCCGCCTACGATATAGCTTTCGTGACCTGCGGCAGAAAGTATGTCTCTTATTTTCTTAATTTCTTCAGGTAAATTGAAATTCATAAAAATACGCCTTTTTTATCAGAATATATGTTCTATTATATTCCTTCTTCAAGGGGTATGTCAATAAAAAAGTGTATTCCTGAAATAAGCAATTCCCGTTAAAAAATATTGCATCTGCTTTTTTTTTGTGATATACTTGAAAATGGGTGTTAATAACTACATCCTTTAAAAACAGAAAGGATAGGTCTTTATGAAAAAGATATTTATCTCCGTACTGTTGATGTTTGCACAATTAATTCAGATTATGCCCGTTGCTTCTGCATATGGGGAAGAATCAGAGGTTTATGCTCTGCTTATGGAATCAGTATGCTCCCGGGAGGAATTCGTTGAAAAAATAGACGAAGCTACCGGAGATGAAAATATAGGTGATTATACCGATTTTATAGAGCTAAATGAAAATGAGCTTATTTCCCTTCACGGAAACGGAGAGGAATATGCATCATTGGAGGAGCTTGCAGAGGAAGCGGATTTACAGATTGTTTCGGGGGATGAAGGGGGAAGCTATAAGCTTGCTGAAAAATTTCAGACCTGCAGACTTTTTATAAAGCTTAAAAGCCCCTTAAACCTTTCGGATGAAGATATCCACGGGGCACTTTCGGAGGTTTCTTCCGTATCCGTAAGTGATGAGGGGATGATATTTGCGGGATTCTTAGCCGAAGGAGCTACCGTAAGAGCATACGATATGCTTGAGCTTTGCAGTGGTGTTGAATTTGTTGAAAGCGACAGTCTTGTGGCTTTTTCATACGGCGGAAATTATACCTGGGGAACAGATGCTTGTAACGTAGGCGGTTATCTTGAAGCCTTTCCCGATCTTTCAGAAAGGGGAGAGGTTACCGTTGCGGTTATAGACTCAGGTCTCAATGCAGAGGATCCCATTTTTGAAGGTAGAATAATATATGACGGAAATGAGGGGCAGGTGACCGATACCATAGGTCACGGAACTCACGTTGCCGGAATTATCGCATCCTTTACCGAAGAGCTTTCGGAAAGCGTGAAAATATGCCCCTATAAAATTAATGCAGAGCCGGACGGTACAATTTCATATACTACAATTTCACAGATGTATACGACCGTTGAAAAGGCTTCAAAGCACGATATTATAAACATGAGCTTTTTCATAGTAACACCGCCTCAGACACTTCTTTCGGCAGTAAATTCCGCAACCGGTTCTTTATTTGTTATCGGTGCGGGAAATGACGGAGTTAATATGCCTACCGGTACTCTTGCAGAGAGTATTTCAAGATTGATAAACGGCGTTGTTGTAACCGCCATTGATGCATACGGCATTCCTGCGGATTTCAGCAACTATTCCACAGGCTCATACAGAGGTTCGTATATTGCAGCACCGGGGGTGGATATCCGCTCAACCTACGGCATAAACGGACTTAAATATACATATATGAGCGGAACCAGTCAGGCAACTCCTCATGTTTCCGCCGCCGCAGCCATTATTTATTTAAGCCTTGGAGGAGAGCCTGAGCCCCGTCAGATAAAGGGACAGCTTCTTAATAATTATTTAATTACTCCCTCCGGCTGGAATGCAAATTACGGAAAGGGAATTCTGTATTTCAACGTAAATGTGGGCGGAGAGCTGGGAGCCGGCTTTACCTGGAAATATGATCAGAATACCCTGACTATTACGGGGGAAGGGGAGCTTCCCCACTCGGATATTCCCTGGAAAAGACAGCTTCCTTCCGTAAAAAAGGCAGTATTTGAAGGAAACATCAGTAATATAACCTCAGAGAAGCTTGGAAATCCCCATAACCTTCAGGAAATAGTTTTAAGCGAAAGCAATACATATTATAAGGTTGCGGACGGGGTTTTATATTCTTCGGACGGAACAGAGCTTGTGCTTTCTCCTTCGGGCTTAAGGGGAGAATATACAGTTAAGGATGGAACTCTTAAAATATCGGCAGGAGCCTTTTACGGACGGGAAAGGCTTTCTTCGGTTGTGATTCCTTCATCGGTTACGGAAATTAAGGAAAATGCCTTCAGCGGCTGTACAGGACTTTCAGATATTTATTATAAGGGAACCGAAGAAGAATGGTCAGAAATTTCAAAGGCTGAAGGTTGGGATGAATCAGCCTCATATATGCTTACCTGCGGATATATTGACCCTGATTATTCGGGGGATGCAGGAGAAGGAGTTGTATGGAAGCTTTGGAAGGAAAGCGGACTTCTTGAGCTTTCCGGCTACGGAAGCACCTATGATTTTGAGCTTGTGACCAATGGGGGACAGATTACGGGCAATACCGCAGGCTGGTCACAGCATCAGGATATTATTACCCGTGCAGTTGTTAAAAACGGAATAGAGGTCATCGGAAAAAACACCTTTGCCTTCTGCGGCAATTTTTCCGATATTTCCCTTGCAGATACGGTAAAAACAATAAAATCAGGAGCATTTCCGAGTAATATAAGAAATATAACCCTTCCAAGGGACTTTGAAGGCTTTGACGGCCACGTGCTTACGGAATGCAGCAGCCTTTTAAACGTGTTTGTTCATGAGGAAAATCCCTATTATTCATCCACGGGGGGAATATTATATAACAAAGAGGGAACCGTGCTTATCTGCTATCCCAGAGGAAGAACGGCGACGGAATATATAATTCCCGAGGGAGTGAAAAAAATTGCGGATTATGCCTTTGTGGGAAGTTATCCTTTGAAAAAGGTTGTTTTCTGCGAAGGACTTGAGGAAATCGGGTATCAGTCCTTTTTATCCGTACCATTTACCACCCTTGAATTTCCTTCAAGCCTTAAGAAAATCGGATATCAGGCATTTGCTTTCAATGACAGCCTCACATCCGTGAATCTTCCCGAAGGCTTTGAGGAACTGGGAAGCGGTGCATTTTCATACTGTACTTACTTAAAGAAATTAAATCTTCCCGCAAGTATTAAAAAGCTTGGCTCGGGGGTATTTGAAAGAAGCTATTATCTCACCGAGCTGTATTACGGCGGAACTGAGGCAGAATGGAATCTCATTGAAAAGCCCTCCGACTGGAATTATGGTCTGGAGTTTGCGGATGTGATTTACCAGCTTATTATGCCCGACAGAAGCGAGGATAAAATATTCCGTTGCGGAGAAGACGTTTTCGCGTATGTCTGGGTGGAGGAAGGTCTTCTTATTGCAAGGGGAACGGGAACCTATGAATTCAATTCGGAGCTTTGCAATACCTACGGTGAAAACATCAGAAGCGTGTATCTTTACGATACCGTTACGGGAATAGGTGATAATGCCTTTTATGATTTCGTAAATCTTAAGTCCGTAAGGCTTCACGATAAAATTACTTCAATAGGAGCATCTGCATTCCAGAGATGCCTTTCTCTTGAAAGCATCACTCTTCCGAAAGGTCTTACGCAGATTAAAGACAACACCTTCTTTGTTTGCGAGTCTCTTAAGGAAATAAAGCTTCCTTCAGTTCTCCGTGAGATAGGAAGCGATGCCTTTAAAGCCTGCGAGGCACTTGAGGAAATTGAGATTCCCTCTAATGTTAACGCAATCAGAGTGGGAGCCTTCAAAGGCTGTATTTCTCTTAAGAGCATTACGCTTACGGGAAAAATAACGGCGGTTGAGGATGAAACCTTTAACGGATGTGTTGCCCTTGCCAGGGTTCAGCTTCCCGGTACGGTAACGAAAATCGGTGCCAAAGCCTTTCTCGGCTGCTCTTCGCTGGTTAATTTAAATATTCCCTCCGGAGTAACCGAAATAGGCGCGGAGGCACTTGCAGACTGCGGAGCAATTGAGGGACTGGGTGTCCCCGGCTCCCTTAAGACCCTTGGCGATTATGCCTTCAGAGGCTGTGATATAAAGGATGTTTTACTGCCGGCAAGCCTTGAAACGGTGGGCTTATCTCCCTTCGTGGCTTGTGATATTGAGGAATATAAGGTTCAGGCGGGGAATTCCCTTTTTGCCGCTTTCGACGGTGTTTTATATAACGCAGATAAGACAAGACTCATTTCCTATCCGACCTTAAAGAGCGGTACGGAATTTACTATGCCGGAAACGGCTGCAACGGCAGATAAATATGCCTTTGCCTATGCAAAAAATCTTGAGAAGGTTACCTTAAATTCTGCAATAACCGAGCTTCCCGAATATATTTTCTGCGGTGCGGAAAAGCTTCGTGAGGTGGAAACGGGGAAGGTAACAAAGGTAGGCAGAGGCGCCTTCTATGACTGTGTTTCCCTTACCTCACCGGGAAATCTGGAGTCAGTTACGGTAATAGACCATTACGGCTTCTATAACTGTCAGGCTCTTGTGGGAATCGGGGAGCCTTTGGGCCTTGAAACCATCGGCGGATGCGCATTTCAGAACTGTGTTTCCCTTGTTTCGGTTGCAGGGGAAAACTGCATTAAAACTATAGGAAACGATGCATTTAACGGATGCTCCTCCTTTACGGGAATAGGGGAGCAGACCGGGCTTTTTCAGCTGGGAGACAGAGCCTTTTATAAATGCACCTCCTTAACAGAAGCAACCATAGGCGAAAAGCTTACAATAATCGGTAAGGAAGCCTTCGGCTACTGCACCGGAATTGATGAGGTTGTTATATTCTTTGCCTATAACCGCACTATCGGGGACTTAACCTTTAATCAGTGCGGAATTGAAACTGTTTATTATACCGGCAGCGAGGAGGACTGGGAAAAATCCGGCTTTTATTTCGCAAATGCGACCATGGTTTATAATTATATCGGCTCCGGCTATGTGGGCGGACGTATGAACGGCGGAAATTCCTGGATGATTCATCTAAAGTCGGGAAATCTTATAATTACGGGAACAAGAGATATGGCATATCTCGGAGATCCGAAATACACGCCCTGGTATGAATACAGAACCATAATAAAGAGCGTGGAAATAAGAGAAGGCGTGACCTCGGTGGGAGCTTATCATTTCGCCAAGCTTCCCGAGCTTGAACGGGTTGAAATTGCAGATTCGGTAAAAACCATTGCAACATATGCATTCAGTGAATGCCCGAAGCTTACTTATGTTTCGCCCCTTCCCAAGTCTCTTTCCGTAATTGAGCAATATGCCTTCAATAAGTGTAAGGCTCTTAAAGAAATTGAATTTACCTCGGGAGTTGAGGTTATTTCCCGGTACGCATTTTATCAATGCTCCGCTCTGACCGACGTTGTTCTGGTAAGCGGAACAAAAACCGTAGAACAAAGAGCATTTTATCAATGCTCAAAGCTGAAAAACCTCACTCTTCCCGATACGGTTGAGACAATAGGGGATTATGCCTTCTATTACTGCACGTCACTTACACTTGAAAAATTCCCCGATGAGCTTAAAACACTCGGATCGTACGCCTTTTATTGCTGCTCGGCAATGAGCTCTGTTATAATGAACAATAAGGTGGAAAGCTATGGCGGAAAGGCTCTTTACAGGGGAAGCGGAACTCTGATTGTGTATTATAAGGGCTCGCCTGAGGAATATGAGAGCATTACTAACTGGAATAACAGCTCTGTTAAAAGATGCTATTATTTTGACGGAGTAACCTATCCCGAATATTTCGGAGAAACAACGGGAGATATCTTCTGGCAGGTGGATGCGGAGACAAGAACCTTAAAGCTTTACGGTGAAAAACTGAATTCAACAAATCTTTCGGGAAGTATGACCGAGCCCTATGCCCCCTATGCTTCCTATATTAAAAATATTGTGCTTGACGACAGAATAACCGAAATACCCTACTATGCTTTCCAGAATCTTACGGCTCTTGAAACGGTAACTCTGCCTCCGCAGATAATCAAGGTTGGCGACGGAGTCTTCAGAGGCTGTACTTCACTTAAAAGGGTGGATTTAAGCAGCACCTCAGCACCGCGGATTTATGCCGCTACCTTCTCGGGCTGTACCGCACTTGAGGAAGTAATACTTTCGCCTGCGACAACACATATAACCGACAACGCTTTTGCAAGCAGCAAAAAATTAAAAAAGCTTTTTATTCCCGTGGGATTAACCTTGCTGGGAACAGCAGTATTCGGTTCATATGACGGCCTGACTATCTGTTATGAAGGCACAAAGGAGGAATGGCAGGCTGTCACAAACAGCAGCCAGGTTCCCGAAGAAAATATGATTTATGAATATGTGCGCTTCCGTGAGGGCGATATATCCGGAACGGAATTAAGCTGGGTGCTGGATTCCAATTCGGGAATTCTTGAAATTACGGGCAGGGGAGAGCTTCTCAAAAAGAGCGGAGAGGAAATGCCCTGGTATGAATATGGCTCGACTGTAGGAGCCGTAAAAATCGGTGAAGGCATTTCATCCTTGGGTGCAAATGTTTTTGACGGTTGTCTTATAAGCAGTATAGAGGTAAGCGACGGTAATCCCTGTTTCACTTCGGAAAACAATATTCTTCTGAGTAAGGATAAGACCTCCCTTGTTATGTATCCTTCGGGGGCAAAGGAGGATGGCTTCAGCTTGCCCGACAGCGTTACCCACATTGCTGATTATGCCTTTTCAGGCTGCTCCTCACTTACTTATCTGGATATCCCGGCAACAGTTAAGGAAATCGGGGAAAATGCATTTACGGAATGCGTAAGCCTTGATTATATTTATTACGGCGGAGAAATAAACGAATGGAAGGCTTTAAGTGCGGTAACCGATGCATACGTTTACTTTAACAGTCAGAAATCCGATAATATCAGTATTGATTATGTGATCGGAGAGGTAAATGAAAAGGGCGAAAACGTATATTATGTATTCGGAAAAAGCAATTATCTGAAAAATGCCGCTGAAATAGGAGTAAATATTGAAGGAAAAACAAAGGATTTCACCCTTTATGGTGATGAAGACAGTAAAACCAACGATTCCCTTTCCGTTGCAAAAAGTAAGGGAGTTTTCGGAATCGGATTTATCGACTCCCGTAATCTTCTGGATAAAAGCTTTACCGTATCTGCCTATTATAAGGATGCAGGAGCGGATATAAGGCAGAGAGGAAAAAGCAAAGCCTTAAACGGTGACGATTACATTGTGAGTGAGCTTGAGGAAATAAAAATAGGTAATCAGATTATCACGCCGGAAGAGGGCAGATATGAATATTTCATAGATATGAGGGTTACCGAAGATGAGCTTCCCATAAGTGCTTCTGCAAAAGCGAAAACCCCGGGTGCACGGATTGAGATAATTGATGACGGTAAGGGAGAAACCTTTACCATAATTTCAAGTGCCGGCAAAAAAACCTCTGTCTATACGGTTTATGTGTCACTTTCGGTTGTGAGCAGGCAGCCTTCCGTTAATGTGCATTGTGAATATTCGGTGGGAGGAAAATACTATACCTGCGAGCCCTCATATTATGATTACGAAACAAAAACATTCTTCTTTGATGTAGAGGCGGAGCCGGACAGCCTGCCGCAGATTACCGTTAAAGAAACCGGTGATGTGGTGTTTGTTGATATGATTCAGCCTGAAAGCTTCCCCGGAAGAGGACGGGTTTTCGTTGGATATAAGGACGGCATAACAGAGGATTATGAGGTCAGAATAAGAAAGATTGTGAAGGAAACCATAGCACTTAGCGACTCCCTCCTTCAGCGCGGCGCAACGTTAAGTACAACCGGAAGAGGAAAATATGTGGAACTGATTGCACTTACAGATGTTTTTGAGAATGACAGTTCATCGGCAAATGCGGTGGGATATCTTCTTTATAAATCCCAAGCATTGAAGAATATAGAAGGAAAAGCTTCAGTTACCTACGCAAAGCTTAATTTTACAAGACTTGAGAAGGGGGTTCCGGCGAATATTAAGGTTTATAAATTCTGTGAAGATAATGTTGAAGACCTTATATCCGGAGGTTTATGGAATACCGGCATTAAGCCGTTCACCCTCTTTTACGGTCTGAGTGATAAAAACGATACTTATCTTCTGGGAGAAACAGGAATGATTTCCGACGGCTCAAAGAGTGTTTCCCTTGAGCTTGATGCTTCAAAGCTTGAGCTTACGGAAAACGGATACCTGCCCCTGATTGTGAAGAAAACAAAGGACAGCTCATCGGCAACCACAAATGCTTATATCGGCACTCTGGAGCTTAAGTTTGCCGTTGAGGACGGAACAGAAAAGTGAAAATGGGAAATTGCGGCGGTTTTATAACGTGATTTGGCAAATATACAAAAAGGAAAAGAGGAAAATTTCAAAATGGGAATAGCAGAGCTTATATTAACATCGGTGGGGCTTGCAATGGATGCTTTTGCGGCGGCAGTATGCAAGGGTCTTTCCATGAAAAAATTCAATATTAAATATGCAGTTATTATAGCTCTTTTCTTCGGGCTTTTTCAGGGACTTATGCCCCTTTGCGGCTGGGCTCTCGGAATAGGCTTCAGCGATTATATAACCGCCTTTGACCATTGGATAGCTTTCGTGCTCCTTGCTTTTATTGGTGGAAAAATGCTTAAGGATTCAAGGGAAGAAGCCTGCGATATTTCAGCAAAAACCAATGTGCTTGATATTAAGGAGCTTGTTGTTTTATCCTTTGCTACCAGCATTGATGCCATGGCGGTGGGGGTTTCTCTTGCTTTTCTTCCCGGAAAGATAAGTATAGTTTCCTCTGTTTCGGTTATTGCTGTCATTACCTTTGTTATTTCCTTTTTGGGTACGGTGATAGGGAACCGCTTCGGATGTAAATATAAATCGAAGGCGGAATTTGCAGGCGGGGCAATACTTGTTATTATGGGAATCAAGATTCTTATTGAGCACCTGACGGCGTGACTTTCAATGAAGAATTAAGAATGAAGAATTAAGAATTATGGTGGCATTGCCAAAGCAATGCAAAAAAATTAAGCGGATATGAAATTTTTTTCATATCCGCTTAATTTATAAAAATATTAAATTCAAAAACCGCCTGCGGTTTTTACCTTAACGTTGCTCTGCAACATATCACGTGCGAAGCACATATCGCATTTCCGAAGGAAATATATCACGTTCCGCAAGGAATATATCACCGAAGACCGCCTGCGGTCTTCTATTTTTTAACGGCTCTGGTCATGTTAGCTATATGCGACAGGGGAATCAGGGTTTCAAGGTCTCTTTCTCCCGCCTCATATTTTTTAACATCCTCAACAAGCTTAATAACGCAATACTGACGTCTGTCTATGGTAGGCCCTCCCATATGGGGAATGGAAATAACGTTTTCAAGAGTTCTTAAGGGAGAATCCGCATCAAGAGGCTCTTTTTCGAAAACATCGAGAACTGCTCCGATTTTTCCGGACTGAAGCACCTTTATAAGCTCGGGCTCATCAATTACTGCTCCTCTTGCGGTGTTAACCAGAAGTGCGCCCTCTTTCATTAAGTCAAGCTGCTCTTTTCCTACCATATGATAGGTTCTGTCGTTTAAGCCCTGATGAATTGAAACAACATCACTCTTTTCAAAAAGCTCGTTTAAGGAAGCCTTTTTAACTCCGTATGAAGCCGCCTCTTCGTCGGTGAGGTGACCTGAATATACGAGGATTTCAACGTTGAAGGGCTTTAAGAAGTTAACAAATTTCTTTGCAATTGCCCCGAAGCCAACGAGACCGATTGTGCGGTTCATAATTCCTTCGTTAAAGAATTCCGTTCCTCTCCAGCCGCCGTTTCTTACGTCATTTGCATATTTAACTATTCTTCTTAAGCCTGCCATGGTATAGCAGATACAGCTTTCGGCAACCGATTCCGCAAATACGCAGTTTGCGCCCATAACGGTTATGCCCTTTTCATAGGTTTCTTCGGTTACAACTCCTGCAAGAGAGCCTGCACAGTAGCAGATGTATTTAAGACTGTCTGCCGCCGCAAGAATTTCACCCTCATAGCAGTGACTGCCCCAGCAGCAGAATACGGCATCTATGCCCTTTAAAGCTTCTTTAAGCTCATCATCGGTATAGTTTCTGTCGTGAGGATTATAGGTTACATTTCCGAGAGCTTCAAGCTCTTTTTTTGATTTTTCGGTAATAAAGGTATCTCTTACCGCGCCTGCAGGCATTGTTACAAGAATATTCATTTTTATTCCTCCGTTTTATATATTTAAAATTGTTTTTAATTTCATATTGACATTATATCACCCTGAAGGTAATAAATCAATAATCATCCGCATATTTTTAATTAAAAAGGATGTGTTTTTATGGCTGAGGGATCACTTAAGGTTTTTGTATATACGGGAAAGCAGACGGTTCCCATTGAAGAAGCAGAGGTTATTCTTGTAACGGACGGAAAGACCTCGGGAATAAGGCTTACGGATTCATCCGGGCTTGCAGGCCCCTTTTTTATTGAAGCTCCGCCTGTTGAAACGGGACTTTCTCCCGGAGCAATTCTGCCCTATAAGACGGTTGACCTCGTTGTTTCTTCTCCCGGCTTTCAGAGTGCAAGGTTTAACGGAATAAGAATTTTTCCCGAAAGGGAATCCGTGGAAGCAGTTGAGCTTATCCCTCTGCCGGAGGGAGTAAGAGAATCCACCGTTATATATAATCTTAAGGAGGCTCAGCTTTAAAAGGAAAGGAAGTATACTATGGTCGTTGTTTTTCCATATGTTCCCGAAAATATTACCGTTCATCTGGGTGCGCCCGATTCCCCTGCGGAAAACGTGACTCTGCCCTTTACGGATTACATAAAAAACGTGGCTTCGGGAGAAATTTATCCCACCTGGTCGCAGGCGGCGATAACAGCAAATATTCTGGCGCAGATTTCATATGCCCTTAACCGTGTATATACGGAATATTATCCCAGCAGAGGATATAATTTTGATATAACCTCTACCACCGCTCTTGATCAGAGCTTTCAGCCGGGAAGGACGGTCTTTACCAATATCAGCGATACGGTGGATGAGGTTTTTGACAGCTATATAAGACGTATGGGGTTTATTGAGCCTCTTGCGGCAAAATACTGTAACGGAACCACAACCACCTGCGAAGGGCTTTCTCAGTGGGGGAGTCAGGCTCTTGCGGAGGAGGGACTCAGCTCAATAGAAATTTTAAGAAGATATTACGGAGATGATATTGAAATAGTAAATAATGCTCCCGTCCGTTCATCGGGGCCTTCTTATCCGGGAACTCCCATAAGAAAGGGAGACCGGGGTAATGCGGTAAACGTAATACAGACCGAGCTTAATCAGATTTCAAATAACTATACCGCCATTCCGAAAATCAATCCCGTTGATTCCTATTTCGGAGATGAAACCGAGGAGGCGGTAAGAGAATTCCAGAGGATTTTCGGACTTACGGTGGATGGAATTGTGGGGAAGCAGACCTGGTATAAGCTGATTCAGCTTTATGTTGCCTTAAGAAGACTTGCCGAGCTTAAATCGGAGGGGCAGACTCTTTTCGGAGAAGCCCTTGAATATCCGGGAAGCCTTTCTCTGGGGGATTCGGGAAAGCCGGTGGAAATTCTTCAGTATCTGCTTGCACTTCTTTCCCTTTTTGTTCCCTCTGTGCCTGCCGTTACGTTGACGGGAACCTTTGACGGAGCAACAAGGCAAGCTGTTATTGCCGCCCAGAGAGCAAGCGGTCTTCCTCAGACGGGGACGGTTAATAATGCTACCTGGGATGCAATTTACCGGCAGGCATTCGGAATAAATGAGACGGTGAATTCGTTAAATGAAAATACAATCCTCACTCTTCCTGCTCCCGAAAGAATTCTTACCACCGGCTCTTCGGGTGAAGATGTGCGGGCTCTTCAGAGGTATCTTAACGTGGTTTCCTCGGCTTATCCCGGTGTTTTGCCCGTTAATGAAAGCGGTATGTATGGCGCTGCAACAAGGCAGTCGGTATTAAGCTTTCAGAGAAGATTCGGTCTTCCTCAGACGGGAGACACGGATTATGCCACCTGGAGTGAGGTTTCCGCCCGTTACCGTGACGTGGTTTCGGCGGTCAATGCGGCGGCAGGGCAATACGTGCGGCCTCTGGTTAACGGCAGCTCGGACTGAAAGGAGAAAATATGAATAATTCTGTGAGAAATCTGCAAGAAGCATTAAGGAAGATTTCCGCATATAATCCGGTTATACCCCGGATAATACCGGACGGAAAATTCGGAAATCAGACGGAGAGTGCCGTAAGGGAATTTCAGAAGGAATACGGAATTAAAGAAACGGGAATTGCGGATTACGAAA
The DNA here is from genome assembly GCA_045539675.1 of Clostridia bacterium. Lineage (GTDB taxonomy): Bacteria > Bacillota > Clostridia > UMGS1840 > HGM11507 > JAZQFU01. The sequence goes on from JAZQFU010000085.1 coordinate 18,069, forward strand.
CCCATAAGAAAATTTATCAGGTGTATTCTGATATTCTTGAAAGGGAAGAGCCACCCATTAAGGTGCAGGCGGCAGATGAAAATTCACTTCCCCTTATGAAGGGTTCTTCATCATCTTCGGTTATATTCCTTCAAGCTATGCTTAATGCTATAGGAGTAAAAAACGGTGGTTTTCCCTCAATTGAAATAAACGGAGTATTTGGTGATGAAACCGAAAATGCAGTAAAAGAAATTCAGAGGCTATGGGGAATTCCCGTCACGGGAGTGGTGAATAAGGAAACATGGAACAGAATAACCATGACGGCGATGACGGCAGAGCCGTAATTAGCAATTGGAAATTGGAAATTAAGAATTAAGAATTAAGAATTAAGAATTTTGGTGGCATTGCGGTGCAATGCATAAAACAGCGGATGTGAATTTTCACATCCGTTTATTTATAGCATTTATTCTCAAAATGCAACATCAAAAAAACACCACTCTAACATTTTGCAACATTTACCCTTGACAAACTGCAACTTATGTGTTATTTTAAAATGAATAATCATAAAAATCAATATGCAAAAAATACCTTTACAACATCATCGGATGATGATAAAATTAATAAGGAGAACACCGGTAGTTCATATCCGGATTTCGGAAAGCCTGTGTTCAGAGGAAATTCCAAGGGAGTCGAAAACAGATTCCATTCAGCAACTAATATACCGGCGCAGTCGGAAAATAAGCCATACAGCTACGGAATACCAATGAGCCGTGAAGATAAGATTGCTCAAAGCTTAGGCAGAAGCCTTGCTAAAGAAAAGAACAGAGTAAAAGCTATTGCCGATAAAATGAGCAGAGATATAGAAAAAACGAAACAAGAGCAAAAGGGCACGCAGAGTGCGAAAAGAAGTGATACATCCTTTGCTTTGCAGGATAAAAATGATGCGCCCTTAAAAGCTGAAAAGCTTTCGGTTGTAACTCCTGTGCCAAAGGAACAAAAAATATATTCAGGAACACCGGTAAATCCGGAATATGCAATTTCAAAAACCTATGGCACAGAAAAAGAAAAAGATGTCTTTGCAGTCCTTAAGGGTATGGATGAGGTAACCGGAAAAGATGATGCCGGCAGATACCTCAGAGGAAGAACGGAATGGCTTACTCATAATCACTTCGATCATCTTAATCAGGAAGACATACAACGTAAAACAAGCAGTATGCTTGATTCCGGCTCTCTCAATGCTTACGGGAATTATAAGAAGAGTAATGAGAAGAAAAATGCTTTGAATCCTGACTCGAGGGTCTCTATGGAAGATGATTTTCAGGTTGATGATGTACCGATGGCTAATCCGGGCAAAATATTACAGAAAATTGATGATGGGTATGAAGCGGAAATACAACATAATAATGGTCTGTCAGATATTGATTATGTTACGGAAACGATTGCAAAAAAAAGTACTGAAAAGGGCTTTATGTATAAGGCTCAAACACAGAAGGAAAGAGCGTATGTCAGAATATCCGGAGCACACGATGATGATATATTCGATTATAATGTTTATAACGATATTGTAAGACAAGCGGATGTAAACTATAATCATATACATACGAATTACAAAGAAATAAAGAATAATAGACTTGCCTATGCAATAACGAAACTAATTGAGATGAAAATTTATTATGATGATGCTGAAACTGAAAAAAACAATGCTAAAACAGCAGAAAAGCGTAATACGTATAACGAGGTGCAGAAAATATATTCCGAAGCGGGAAGATACTTAAAGGCATATATTGATTTTGTTGTATACGGAGGTTCTGAAAATACAAGAGAATTCACCTCAAATGCAATAACAGAAGCATTAAACCATGAAAATGTATATGATGGTAAAAGTATAGATTACTGGCTGAAAGCATTAAACTATGCACTTGACCCACGTAATGCTGCAGCCGTAAGGGGCTCATCGGAGGTTAATATGTCCATATATGATTTAAGAGCTGATTTAACCGCGCTTAAGGATTCGCTGCAAATCCGTGGAAAGGCTGAAATACGGGGATATGTTTCCGGATCGGATAGCAGATTATACGTAAGATACAGCTCTGATACAGGTGTTCTGAATCCCACGGTAACAACAAATAAGTACCCTCTTTATCTGGATCCTACTCCGGGAGATCCCTTTTATGAAATGCGTGAAAATGGTATAATAATACAATAGGAGCGTATATAGTTATGAAAAAAATATTGCTTGTATTTTTGATATTGAATTTCTCTTTGACGGTTTTCTGCGGTTGCCGGGAGCAGCCTCTGTATGAAGAAGAATTTATGGATTATCCGGAATATATAAAAAATGATAATGTAGAATACAAGAGTCCTTCTATTGTTGCATACGGCAGTTCGCTGGATTCGGACTGCTTTCTTCTGGTATGGGATGCATACAGGGGTGTATGCAAAGGACAGCTTTTCAATACAGATCTGGAGCCCATAACCAAAGAGTATAAGGAACCCAGGGGATGTTTTTATGCTGACGGTCATACGTATTTTATATTTACCGATGCGGATGAAAATGGTAAATTCTCCGTAATTTGTGATGAAAACGGAAAAAAT
>JAZQFU010000086.1:0-14357 GCA_045539675.1 Clostridia bacterium
TTCATAAATGAATTTTAAAATTAATGTTTTCTGTTATATCTGTATTTTTTCGCTTGTAGGGACCGACGTCTTGTCAAGTGTGACATGGTTTACAATTTGTCCGAGGACATGGTTTACATTTTTAGCCATAACGTTTTGTGATAATTTTAATTGTCACAAAACGTTATGGGATATGTAAATTTGCGTAAGCATATTTACATTAATTGCAAAATCTCGGGTCGTTTTCAGCTAAATATATACGCTTAAACTCAAACACTCGTTTTGAAACATTTATTCTTGCAATTACGAATTGCCGATAACATATATCATAGCAATCTTGGTGAGAAGATTCTTTTATGGCTATTGTTCTTTCGCCGAAAGACTCACTTAAAAAATATCCCTGATGATTAAAAGTTATGTATCCTGTAGATTTTACTTTTCTAAGCATAAATTCTTTAGGATACTCCCATTCTTTTATTTTTTCCGGATATGCACGATTACTTTTATGATAATGTTTTGCCGGCACATCCAATGCAAGTGAATGGTGTGGTCGTGTGTTGTTGTAAAAATTACGATATTCATCAAAATATGATTGTGCCTCTGCGTTATCATAAAAAGTGTGAAAATTTAAAAGTTCTCTCTTCAGGGAACGGTTAAAACTTTCTTCTTTTCCTTGCGTTTGAGGATGAAGAGGTCTGCCATGCAGAGTCAATATTCCGAGGTCCATTAACCATATTTCAAAGCGCGTGAATCCGGTGCTTTGAGCAGTACCCCATGGGTTTCCGTTATCGCATAACAACGAAAATGGCATTCCATATTCTCTGAATACATCAACAAATACGGGGGCTGTTTCAGATAACGTTTCACCAGTAAGAGCTCGACAACAAAGATTCATTCTACTGTGATCATCAATTATATTGAGAGGAAAACATCGTGTGTTATTACCCAAAGCGAAATTACCTTTGAAATCAGCTTGCCACATATCATTTGGTTTTTCCTTTTGAAATCTTTTATGTGGTGTTGCAGTTTCAGAAGCATTTGTGGATATGCACCCATTACGTTTTAAGATAGCATTAACAGTACTGTTACACGGTAAGTCCTCATATCCTTCATCTACCAAAATACGCCTTATTTTGGTAGCACCAATTGCAGGGTATTTCTTGCGGTAATCAAGGATGACTTTTTCTGTATTAGCGGATGTTTTGTTTGCCGTCTTAAAAGGAGCTTTAGACCTGTCAGATAATGGTTCATTATTAAGATAACGTTTTATCCATTTATCGCCTGTTGGTCTGCTTATGTTATATTCTCTGCACAATGCTGATTTGGAGGCTTCATGAGAAAGAACACGTTTTACAAATTCCTCTCGTATCATAGTTACACCTTTATCTTTCCAAGGCATAAAATCACATCCTTTTGGATAAAATTCATGCCTTTATTATATCAGAAAGTGTAAACTATGTGGTCGGACAATCTGTAAACTATCTTATCACACTAAACACCTCTGGTCCTCCCGATAATCTAAAATACAGATGTCTTCAGCGTTAAGGGGGAGTATTTTTGTTCGAATCTCCGACGGCTAGCCGTCAAAGTGTTTTCTCAGCTTCTGCCCCTGCACATTTCCCTGTATTTACCCGGGGGCATTCCGGTTATTTTTTTAAAGGCAACCGAGAAGGTTACGGGATTTGAATATCCCACCTTCTCTCCTACTCCCGAAAGAGCAATATCAGTTTCCGCAAGAATTCTCTTTGCTGCAGAGATTCTTAAATTTGCAAGATATTCGCTGAAGCCCACTGAAAATTCCCTTTTAAAATAATTTGAAAAGTATTTCGGAGTGGTATTGAATTCAGCCGCCATTTTTTCAAGATACAAATCCTCGGTATATTTTGAATTAATATATTTTATTACATCGGATTTGCTTAGTCCGTTTTTCTTTTTGGGCTCCGGATCAACGCTGAACCGAATCATATTAACATAAGCATTAAGAAGCCCTTCAACGTCAAAGGTGGATTTAAGACGTTCAATGCTGAACATAAAGAACTGCTCCATATCCAGAAGTCCCGTCCGGTTTTTTTCGCTTTTCACCACAATATCCATAACCGTATTCTGCATAATTCTTAAAATCTGCTCAAAACGTATTACGGGAATCCGATTTTTCATATTCTTATCCAGGATAACGTTAAGAAATTCCCTTATAGCCTTTTCATCGCCGGACAGTATATGACTTTTCAGCTCCTCAGTAAAATTAACGGGAATATATACAGGATTATCAAGAGAGATTGTATCCACCGTATTAATGCTCTGCTTATCTCCAAGCTGACGGTAATCACGGCATATTTTGATTTCCTTATACGCCTCAAAAACTCCCGAAAGCTCGGTGAATTCGCGGCTGAAATTAACAAGCACGGTATATCCGTCGTTGGTTAGCTGCTCCAGGGTAAAGCCAAAAAGCTTAATAATATTATCAACGGTGATACGCTTGTTGAAGCCGATAAGATAAACACCCTTTCCGGAAACGTCTTTAATAAGAATATGGCTGAGTCCCATTTTCTTGAACCGGTCGGAAATCGCATTATCCACCTCGGAAAAATGCTTTTCCTCCCTTAAAACGTCAACAGACATAAGCGCCATTTTATCCCGCTTGCAGACTTCGGAAAATACGGCATCACAGCTTTGCTTATTATGACCGTAATAAGCGCTGGAATTGGCAAGCCTTAAAAAAGTGCCGTATACCTTTACCTCGTCAACACTGTCAATAAGATTATTAAGCCTTCTGTTTTCTTCCTTCAGAGCCGTTACCTTCCCGATTACAGAATCCGCACCTGCGGACGCATCCTCGATTCCGAGAATCCTCGCCAGCTCTGTTCCTCTGTTTCTGAAAATATTTTTCATAAAAAATCCTTTAATTATGGGGACGTACCTGCCGATGGCAACGGTTTCACTGTGCCACGGGCTTTGCTGTCAGGTACGTCCCCTATCGGCTTTATATCCGCTTTATATTACAGAATGTATTTTCCGCTATCCTTATCGAGATAAAGCTCAGAATTCTCGTGAATTCTTAAGATAGTTGCGGGAACTCTTTCTGTGATGATTCCGGTACAGGTATCTTTAACTGCATCAGCCTTTGTGGGAGCAGGAACGATACAGAAAATGTATTCGGGAAGCATAAGAGCGGGAACAGTTAATGTGAGAGCATGGGTAGGAACGTCGTCGATGGTTGCGAAGCATCCGTCATTAACCTGCTGCTGACGGCATTTTCCGTCAAGAGCAACCTTCTTAACCAGGCAGTCATCGTCAAAGTGACAAACATCGGGATCGTTGAATGCGATGTGTCCGTTTTCGCCGATTCCCATAAATACAACGTCAGGCTTATTTGCCTTTAAAAGTCCTTCATATCTTGCGATTTCAGCTTCGATATCTGCTGCACCGCCCTTAAGATAGTTAACAGATTTGAAGGGAACCTTTCCGAAGATTGCAGCCTTAAGGAAGTTACCGAAGCCCTGGGGAGCATCCTCAGCAAGTCCGATATATTCGTCCATATGATAAGCATTAACCTTAGTCCAGTCAATTGAGGTATCTTCGCATAATGCTGCGAGGAAATCGTTCTGAGAAGGAGCAGCTGCAAATATTGCATTACATTCTCCCTTTTCAGCAATAATCTTTTTAATTACTTCAGCACCGTCTTTTGCGGAAACAGCGCCCATTTCGGCTCTGGTTTCGAAACAACGTACGTGCATTTTTCCTACTGTAAATTCCTTTAACATTTCAAAAACTCCTTTATTATATTCCTTTGGGCGGAGAAAAACTTCCTCCGCCCATGAAAAAATTAAACTTCAATACCCTTATTGATCATTTCGATATTCTTATTGGGGCAGAGGTTATAGCACATTCCGCAGGCTACACACTCGTCACCGTGAATTTCGATTTTGTCATTCTCGTGGTTATAAATAGCAAATTCGCTACAGATTGTCTTACAGAGCTGACATCCTTCACCGCATCCGCACTTGAGACATCTTGAAGCTTCCTCTACTGCTTCCTCTTCGGTAAGAGTTCTTACGTAGGGCTCGAAGCCTTTGAGTCTTTCGGAAGGCTCAACAACGTTAAGAGACTTTCTGGGTTCGTCGGTGAAATATTCATTTCTCTTAAGAACCGCAGTCTTATCAACAACGTTGGTTACGGGCTCATACTTGAGAGTAGCCTTTTCACCCATAAGGTCTGCATCAATAGCTGCTGCAGCTTTATTACCTGCTGCGATAGCTGCGATAACAGTTTTAACGGTTTCAGCATCTCCGCCTGCGTATACGCCTTCAACATTTGTTTTTCCGGTTGCTTTATCAACAACGATCATACCGTTTTTGGTTTCAACCTCAGAAACTGCTTCTGCATCGGGAGCCTGACCGGTAGCCGCAATAACGATTGAACAATCAAGATCGTAAACTGCCTTTTCAACAGCTTCGGGGCTTCTTCTTCCGGAAGCATCAGCTTCGCCGAGAACCTGAGTTTCAAGAGTGATTCCGCAAACCTTACCGTCACAAGCCTTGATAGCCTTGGGAGCAGCAAGATAAATGATTTTAATGCCTTCAGCTTCCGCATCAATGATTTCATCGCCGGTAGCAGGCATTTCATCTCTTGTTCTTCTGTATGCAATGTATACTTTTTCAGCACCGAGACGCTTAGCGCTTCTTGCAGCATCCATAGCGGTGAATCCGCCGCCGATAACTACAGCATTGCCGCTGATTGCGGAAGCCTTGCCCATATTAACATCCTTAAGGAAGTCAACTGCGGAAAGAACGCCTTCTGCATCGTCGTTTTCAATATTTAATGCCTTGCCCTTGCAAGCACCTACTGCAATGTAGATGGAAGCATAGCCGTCAGCCTTTAAGGAAGCAACGGTAATATCCTTACCGAGAGCCTTGCCGGTTTCGAATTTAACGCCGAGAGCCTTGATTGTTTCGATTTCTTCATCAAGTAAATCTCTCTTCATTCTGAATGCGGGCAGACCGTATCTTAACATACCGCCGAGCTGGTCTTCCTTCTCATATACGGTAACATCGTAGCCGCCGAGTGCCAGGCTGTATGCAGCAGAAAGTCCGGAAGGACCTGAACCGATAACAGCAATCTTCTTGCCGGTAGCGGGAGCCTTATTGATAGCGGGAGTCCATCCCTGCTCTTTTGCATATTCAAGAACGAATTTCTTGAGGTCTCTTATAGCGATAGCTTCTCCTGTTACGCCTCTGGTACAATTCTTTTCACATTCGTGATTACATACCCATCCGCATACTGACTGGAGGGGACCTTTAGAGGTAATAAGCTCGTAAGCTCTCTTATAATCCTTCTTTGCGATATAGTTGATATATGCCTGAGCAGGAACGCCGAAAGCACAAGCTGCCTTACAGGGAGCTGCAAGAGTATTGTCTTTAATATGTGAGTATCCTTCGTAAAGAGTTACGTCGGAAGCAGTCTTAACTTCGTTAACGATACAGCCTCTGATATCATCGAGTGATTTTAAGCCGTGTCTGTCAAGATAATCCTTACATCCTTCAATCATAGGTCTTACGCAATCGAAACCGCTTATAAGAGTTTCGGAGCAAACACCTAAGAGATCAGCACCGCACATAGTCATTTCGATAGCATCTGACCATGTTCTGATACCGCCTGCCTGCATAATCTTGGGTTCGGGACCGTTAACCTTTCTCATTTCATAGCAGTCACGGAGCGCAAGGGGTTTAACCCATGAAGAACAGTGACATGACATTGAAATTTCCTTCTGGAGGTGATAGGGAGAGCTTGTGGGATCTCCTTCGATATCAAGGGGAGGAACAGCCATTCTGTTTGAAGTTCCGCCTACTGCATCTGCGCCTGCCGCATAGCAAGCCTTTGCAACCTGAGCGATTTTTCCGCCTTCGGGAGTAAGCTTAACAAAGAGAGGAATGCTGATTTCCTTCTTGATTGCCTTTACGATTTCACCAACAGCCTCGCCGTTCTGACCTAAGGATGCTCCGGTTTTCTTTGCGGAAGCATTTTCGTCACCGGTGGAAAGCTGAAGATTGAATGACATATTGGGGCAGCACATATTAAGCTCTACGATATCTGCACCAACCTCTTCAAATTTCTTTGCCATATTTACCCAGCCTGCAACACCTTCGTCTCCGGCATATGTAATATTAGCGAAAAGCTTAAGTTCGGGAGAAAGCTCTTTCTTTGCCTGCTCCATAAGTCTTAATCCGGTTTCAAGGTCAATTCTCTTTTCAACGGTGAAGCAGAGAGCATTTCTGTCTCCGAAAACTGCGTATCTGGGTCTTCTGTTGATATAGGGATAGGGATCGATTGTAAGCTTGATGGAAGCTCCGCCCCATCCGCATTCTTCGATTCTCTTAAGCTGCTTCATTGATTTGGTGGTAGGACCGGAAGCAACATAAAATGGATTTTTGAATTTTACTCCGGCAACCTCTACCGGGAGTATGATTTCCTTGCTCATTTTCATTCTCCTTCTTTATCGGGTATTCCCGTTTCTTTACATTATTATTATAAATTAGGGTTAACGATTTTAATGCCTTCTCTGGAAGACTGATAAATATAGTTAACAACCTTTAAGATTTCAAGTCCGTCAACGCCTCTTAAACCAACCTTAGCGTCAACTCCGTCTCTTACGGATTCCATAAAGTGTCTGATTTCGCCAACGTATCCGAGATTATATTTCTCATCAACAGCAGGTCTTGACCAACCGGTAGTGATTTCCGCTTTTTCAACGGTATAGTCGCATCCGGGGATTGAATAAAGCTTTATGGGAGATGAGAAGGTTAAGTCAACAGCTATTTTACCTTCGGTTCCGTAAATTTCAATACTGTCTTCCATTCCGCCGGTGGTAAGATAGTTAGCCTCTAAAAGAGCAGAGGTGCCGTCTTCGAATTTCATCATAACAGCCGCCCAGTCTTCGCCTTCCATCTTTGTATGCCACATATTGTTTTCTCCGCCGCCTGAAGTCATGGCAACAAGCTCTGTCCAACGGTTATTCTTCATTGAAAGCATAAATCCGATAGGATGACATCCCAGGTGAATCATACTCCCGCCGCCGCAGAATTCAATTGTCTGAGCAAAGGGAGAGTGAGAACCGCAATGGCACTCTCTTGCTCTGATATACATCTGACGGCCGATTGCGCCCTGCTCAACAAGTTCCATAGCCTTTCCGAGAGCGGGAGCGAAAAGCCAGTCTTCAGCATAATAAAGTTTCTTTCCTGCATCAGCAGCAGCCTTTACCATAGCTTCAGCATGCTCAAGCTTTGTTGCGATGGGCTTTTCGGTTATAACGTTCTTGCCCTTTGAAAAAGCATACATTGCAATTTCGTAGTGAAGGAAATTGGGAAGACAGATATCAACCACGTCGCAGTCAACCGAATCGATTGCCTTTTTGGCATCATCGTAAATTTCAGCGCCCTCCACGTTAAATCTTCTGAGCAGATCCTCTGCTCTTTCGGTAACCTTATCGCAAACAGCAACTATCTTTGCGATATCGGTGCATCTTGCATAGCCGTCCATATGAAGGTCAGCGCTGAAAGCAGCTCCGATCATAAGTACCTTGACCTGATTCATTTTTACCAGTCCTTTCAAAAATAATCAAACTTACCTTTTACAACCCGATTTCCCTTTTTGGGCATATCTTTAGCTATAACAGTATCATTTTATCGTATTATAGCATAAAATAAAGGGGAAAGTCAATAACTTAAAGAGAATATAATTTGATAATTTTTTAACAAATTCCGGAGGTGAGTAATTTGGGAACCTTAAAAAGAAAGCCCCACAAGAAAATCCGAAAATCCCGTTGCAGCTCCATTCCTTTTATATTCATTACCGTTATACTTATTCTCGCTGCCTTGTTTGCCTCAGTATATAACACAAGCTTCAAGCCGGTTTTAAAAAGCCTTGCCTCCTACCGGGCGGAAAGAATAAGCAACGAAGCAGTAAACGAGGCAGTTGCGGAAATTCTCGGAAGCTCGGAAATCAGCTATTCGGATACTGTAAAAATTTTTCGTGATGCGGAAGGAAAGGTCTCTTCCGTTTCCCTCGATTTTTCAGGAATAAATCCCCTCAAATCCGTCTTTACCGAAAAGGTCAACGAAACAGTTGCAAAAAACAAAAAGATTACCATTTACGTACCTCTCGGAAATCTTACGGGAAGCGAACTTTTTTCAGGAACGGGCCCGCTTATTCCTGTTGATATGATTCCCGCTTCAAATACAACGGTTGACTTTAAAAGCAGCTTCAGTGCTGAAGGTATAAATCAGACAAGACACACCATTTCCCTCAAGGTCACCTCACGCATTTCTCTGCTTCTTCCCGGAAGCACCGGCACGGAATCGGTATCCGTTTACGAAATCCCCGTGGCAGAAAGCATAATAGTGGGTCTTGTTCCCGATACTTTAACCCAGGTTGTAACCGAAGAGGGAGACTTGAGAGAAGATATAATGAACCTGCAATAGCCGACTGCTGAATATTAAATTACTGTTAAATTTCATTAAAAAAAGTTGCAATTCGTCTTTTTTTAATATATTATAAGAATCAGACTTGATATAAAAGGAGTAAACAGATGATTTGCAGCAGATGTCAGCAGAATGTTGCTGTCGTGTTCATAAATAAAATTGAAAACGGTAAGCAGACCACCGAAGGGCTTTGCCTGAAGTGTGCACGTTCTCTCGGAATAAAGCCCATTGAACAGATGATGGAGCAATTCGGAATTTCGGGCGAGGAAATGGATGAGCTTACCGAACAGATGGAGGGTATGATTGACGGAATGGATATTTCCGACAGCATGACTCTCCCTGCCAACCTTTCCGGAGAGGGAGGAGAGAAAAAAGGGCCTTCCGGTAAAAAAACCTCCGCAAAGGATAAAAAGCCGGATAAAAAGAGCATTCTTGATACCTACGGCACAAACCTTACCGCAAAAGCAGAAAATGGCGAGCTTGACTGCGTTATCGGAAGAGAAACGGAAATAAGAAGAGTTCTTCATATTTTAAACCGCCGCACAAAAAACAACCCTGTTCTTCTGGGTGAACCGGGTGTGGGAAAAACAGCAGTTGCAGAGGCAATTGCAATTCATATTGCTGACGGACTTGTTCCCCCGAAGCTTTTAGGCTTTCAGGTTTATCTCATAGACTTTACCGCTCTTCTTGCGGGAACTCAGTTCAGAGGTCAGTTTGAAGCAAGACTCAAAAGCCTTATCACCGAAGCTAAGGAAAGAAAAAACGTTATTCTTGTTATAGATGAGCTGCATAACATTGTTTCCGCAGGCGATGCGGAGGGTGCAATGAATGCGGCAAATATATTAAAGCCTGCCCTTGCAAGAGGGGAAATCAGGGTAATAGGTGCAACCACCCTTACGGAATACAGAAAGCACATTGAAAAGGATTCCGCCCTTGAAAGAAGATTCGCACCGGTTATAATTGATGAACCTTCTGTTGAAGAGGCTGTTGAAATTCTGAAGGGATTAAAGCCCTACTACGAAACCTATCACAGCATAATTCTTTCGGATACGGTTATCGATGCCGCAGTCCGTCTTTCAAAAAAATATATTCCCGACCGTTTTCTTCCGGATAAGGCAATAGACTTAATCGACGAATGCGGTTCGGAAAAGAATCTGGAAAACAAGAAGCTTGCAAGACTTACTCAGCTGAATACTGCTCTTGCAAGAAATGAGGAGGAAAGACTCACTCTGGAAAATCCGGAAGACACTTCCCTGCCCATAGACTATGAAAGAATAGCCGACCTTAAGATTGAAGCTCTTAAGCTTGAGGAAGAGATTCACCTCCTTGAAGCGGGCGGAGTTGCAGTTAAAATTGAAGTTTCGGATATTGCAAGGGTAATAGAATCCCTTACGGGAGTTCCCGTTACCGACCTTACCGTAAAAGATACCGAAAAGCTTTTATCCCTTGAAGAAAGCCTCAAAATGAGAATTGTGGGTCAGGATAATGCAGTTTCTTCGGTTGCGGCGGTTATCCGCCGTTCAAGAGCAGGTCTTACCAGCAAGAAAAAGCCTGCCTCCTTCATTTTCGTAGGCCCCACCGGAGTGGGAAAAACAGAGCTTGTTAAAACTCTAGCAAAAGAGCTTTTCGGAACCGAGGAAGCAATCATCCGCTTTGATATGTCGGAATATATGGAAAAGCATTCGGTTGCCAAGCTTATCGGCTCACCTCCCGGATATGTTGGATATGACGATGCAGGTCTTTTAACCGAAAAAGTCAGGAGAAAGCCTTATTCCATCATTCTTCTTGATGAAATCGAAAAGGCTCATGCAGATGTTTTCAACCTGCTTCTTCAGGTGCTGGATGACGGAAAGCTCACCGACAGTCACGGCAAAACCGTTCATTTTGAAAATACTGTTATAGTTATGACCTCAAATGCGGGCTCGGATTATAAAAGTGCATCCTTCGGCTTTGTGGAAAACCACGATACCGCGGCAGAAACAAAGGCTCTCACAGCACTTAAGGAATTCTTCCGTCCGGAATTCTTAAACCGCGTTGATGAAATTATAACCTTCTCCCCCTTAAGCGAAGAAACCTTAAAGGGAATTCTGAAAATCCTTATTTCAGATCTTAACAATGAGCTTTCATTAAAGGGAATCGGAATAGAGCTTTCAGAGGAGGCAAAGCTATACCTTATTAATAAGGGCTATGATAAAAAGTTCGGCGCAAGACCTTTAAAAAGACTCATTCAGAAAGATATTGAAGCCCAGCTTGCGGAGCTGTATATAAGGAATATAATAGGCGAAGGAGACTGTATTGCCGTCGGCGTTTCGGAAGGCAAGCTGACCTTTGAAGCAAAAAAATAATATTTTTTGAAAAAAAACCTTGACTTTAGGCATTGAGATGTGTTATACTCAAGTTTGCCTTATATCGAGGTTCTTTTTTTATTGCAAAAATTTACCGTTGGAGGTGTCACGAATGAGAGTCAGAATTACATTAGCATGTTCTGAATGCAAGCAGAGAAACTATGATAAGATCAAGAACAAAAAGAATACTCCCGACAGACTCGAGCTCAACAAATACTGCAGATTCTGTAAGAAACATACGATGCATAAGGAAACAAAATAATTAAAGTTTCCCGATGTCGCTTATCTAAGTCCTTTGTTTGTTCGGGGACGGAAAGGATTGGTGAAAGCCATGAGCATGAACGCTAAAACAGATGCTAAGGTTAAAAAGGAAAACAAGCTCGTTAAATACCTTAAGGGTACAAAGTCAGAGCTTAAAAAAATCGTATGGCCCAGCTTCAGACAGGTTTGTAAGAACACTTTAATCGTTCTTGTTGTAGTTCTTATTGTAGGTCTGTTAATCGCAGGTCTCGATTTACTTTTTAATATTTCGCTTATTAAATGGATTACAAAATAGTTAGGAGGAGCTGATTCCTTCCCTCTTTAAAGGAAGGATGCTGTGATTATTATGGAAAACGCTCAGTGGTATGTTGTCCATACCTATTCCGGCTATGAGAATAAGGTTAAGACCAACATAGAAAAAACAGTTGAAAACCGTAATATGCACGACAGAATTATTGAAGTCAGGCTCCCCGAAGAGGAAGTTGTCGAGGTTAAAGACAACGCTTCAAAGACAGTTAAAAGGAAGCTTTTTCCCGGATATGTCTTTGTTAAAATGGTTATGGATAACGAAACCTGGTATGTTATAAGAAATACCAGAGGCGTTACAAGCTTTGTCGGCCCCGGCTCCAAGCCCGTAGCCTTAACCGATGATGAGGTTGATGCTTTATCCCTTGAGGAAAGAAAGATTGAAATCAACTTCTCGGTAGGCGACAGTGTAAGAGTCACCGACGGACCTTTAACCGATTTCATCGGAGAGGTTCAGTCAATAGACGAGGTAAATGCGAGATTCGTCGTTCTCGTTTCAATGTTCGGTCGTGAGACCCCTGTCGAGCTTGAGTTCGGACAGGCTGAATTATTAAACTAAGCAACAATGTCAAATTCATTATAAAGTCAAATTATTATTTTGCTTACGGAGGTGTATCAAATGGCTCAGAAAGTAACAGGGTTCATCAAGCTTCAGATTGAAGCAGGTAAAGCTAACCCGGCACCGCCTGTCGGACCTGCATTAGGTCAGCACGGTGTTAACATCATGCAGTTTTGTAAGGAATTCAATGAAAGAACCAAGAACGATATGGGACTTATAATCCCCGTTGTTATCACTGTATATCAGGATCGTTCCTTCTCTTTCATCACCAAGACTCCCCCCGCTGCAGTCCTCATTAAGAAGGCTTGCAAAATCGAGAGCGGATCAGGTGTTCCCAACAAGACAAAGGTTGCAACTATCAGCACTGAGGATCTCAGAAAGATCGCAGAGCAGAAGATGCCCGACCTTAACGCTGCAAGCGTAGAAGCTGCTATGAGTATGATAGCAGGAACTGCAAGAAGCATGGGCGTTCTTGTAGGAGAGTAAGAGCAGAATATTTGCTCGTAGTAATGTGGGAGGGGAAAACCCCCGACGTTAACCACAAGGAGGTAATAGTATGAAAAAAGGTAAGAAGTATCAGGAGAGCGCAAAGCTCGTTAACAAAGCTACTTTATACGATGTTGACGAAGCAATGAAGCTCGTTGTTGATACAGCCAAAGCAAAATTTGACGAAACCGTTGAGGCGCATATCAAATTAGGCGTTGACTCCCGTCATGCTGACCAGCAGGTCAGAGGCGCAATCGTTCTTCCTCACGGAACCGGTAAAGTTCCCAAGGTTCTTGTTTTCGCTAAGGGCGACAAGGCTGCAGAGGCAGAAGCAAACGGCGCTGATTATGTAGGTGCTGAAGACCTGGTTGCTAAAATCCAGGGTGAAAACTGGTTTGATTTTGATGTTGTTGTTGCAACTCCCGATATGATGGGTGTTGTAGGTAGAATCGGTAAGGTTCTCGGACCTAAGGGCTTAATGCCTAACCCCAAGGCAGGAACCGTTACTCCCGACGTTGTTAAAGCAATTTCGGAATTAAAGAGCGGTAAAATTGAATACCGTCTCGACAAAACCAATATCATTCACTGCCCCATCGGAAAGGTTTCCTTCGGAGCAGAGAAGCTTATGGAAAACTTCAATACTTTAATGGGCGCTATCATCAAAGCGAAGCCCGCTGCTGCTAAAGGTCAGTACCTTAAGAGCGTTGCAGTTGCTTCCACAATGGGCCCCGGAATCAGAGTAAACGGCGCAAAGCTTACTGATTAATTGAAAAAAGTATTGACAAACCCATCACTATGTGATATCATATTGATGTTTTCTGAAGACAGCAGGTGCTTAAACGCATAAATCCTGCCAAGGAGAATGTATATTTTGGATTATTATGTCCTCCTGTGTCTTTAGAGAGCAGGAGGATTTTTTATTCGGAGGTGAATTTAAATGCCAAGCGCAAAAGTTTTAGAGAGCAAGAAGGCAATCGTTGCTGACTTGAACGAAAAAATAAAGAATTCGGTTTCCGGTGTTCTCGTTGACTACCGCGGTCTTACCGTTGAGCAGGATACAAAGCTTCGTGCAAATATGAGACAGGCAGGCGTTGAATACAGAGTTATCAAAAATACTCTTATAAGATTCGCACTTAAAGATACCGGTCTTGAAGCTCTCGACGTACATCTTGAAAACCCCACAGCACTGGCAATATCCCTTGAGGATCCCGTTGCACCTGCAAAGGTTATCACCGAGTTCGCAAAGGATAATGAAGCTCTTCAGATTAAGGGCGGATATTTAGAAGGACAGGTTATGGAGCTTGCCGATGTTGAAGCATTAGGTAAGATTCCTCCCAAGGATGTTCTTATCGCACAGGTACTGGGCGGCTTAAATGCTCCCATCCAGAGTCTCGCAATTGTGCTTAATCAGATTGCAGAGCAGAAGGCTTCTCAGGAAGCGTAATTATAAAATTTTAGGAGGATAATTAAAATGAGTGAAATTGTAACAAAATTACTTGAAGAAATCAAAGAGTTAAAAGTACTCGAATTAAACGAATTAGTAAAGGCTCTCGAAGAGGAATTCGGCGTTAGCGCTGCTGCTTTCGCTGTTGCTGCTCCCGCTGCAGGCGCTGCTGGTGCTGCTGCTGAAGAAAAGACCGATTTTGACGTTGTTATGACTTCTTTCGGCGACAAGAAGCTTGAAGTTATCAAGGTTGTAAGAGCTATCACCGGTCTCGGACTCAAAGAAGCTAAAGAAATGGTTGAAGGCGTTCCCGCAAAAGTTAAAGAAGGCGCTACTAAGGAAGACGCTGAAGAAATCAAAAAGCAGCTCGAAGAAGCTGGCGCATCTGTTGAACTTAAGTAATTTAAGCTTAAAGTATGCATAATTAAAGGAGAATGGGTTACCATTCTCCTTTTTGTTTTAAAAAATGAATAGGTGATAAGTAAAAATCGACAAGTATTTTT